>CABSMQ010000045.1:0-17161 GCA_902478965.1 uncultured Collinsella sp.
GAGATTTCTGCCTGTCTCGTGGGCTCGGAGATGTGTATAAGAGACAGTTCCAACCGCGGTCGCGACGAGCGCCGCGGCGACGGCGAGCGTCCGAGCCGTCCCAAGCGCGGCGGCAAGACCCGCGTGCGCGAGGGCGTTCAGGCTCGCGTGGACGAGGCTGTGGAGAGCGTGGCCCGCGAGGTAGCTGCCGAGGAGCGTGCTGGTGCTGGTGCCGCTGAGCAGCCTGCGCGCGGTAACCGTGCCGAGCGCCGTGCCAAGCAGTTCCAGGGTGAGGCACATCGCCGTCGCCGCGAGGACGAGGACCGCGGCGGTCGTCGTCGTGTTGAGCGCGAGGACGAGGGCCGCGGTTCGCGCGGTGGCAAGCGCGGTGCGGGCGACCGCCGTCGTTCCGGTCGTGATGACGAGCGCGGTGGCCGTGATGAGCGTCGCGGCGGCGAGGGTCGCGGTGAGCGAGGTACCCGTGGCGGTGAGTCTCGTGGCGGCAAGCGCTTTGAAGAGCGCGTTAGCCGCGGCGGCGAGCGTCGTGAGGGCGCTCGCGGCAATGGCGGCCGCGGCGGCGCTGGTCGTTCTAACGAGTCACGCGATCGTCGTGATCCGCGTGCCAGCCGCGATCGTCGCTATGACTGGCGCAACTACGATGATACCCGCGAGGAGCGTCACGGCGGCTATCGTGGCGGGCGTGGCGGCAACCAGGCCGGCTCCCGCGGCGGCCGTGCCGGCGGTCGCGATAACCGTGGCAGCTACGGCAACAGCCGTGGCGGCAAGCGCGGTGGCAGCTCCCGTCGCCCCGGCGACGGCGGCGGCAAGCGCAAGTAAGATGCGCATCGCGCGCTAGCGTGAGACAAGCTAAGGGCCCGAGCAAATAACGCTCGGGCCCTTTTGTTTGCCGTGTCCATCGCTAATTCAAACGTGATGTTCTCGGGAATGCATCTGGGGGATGCTGAGGACCTATTTTCCGCCATGCAGCAATGGGTCCTATGGGGTGCGCCGTGCATTTTTTGGAGTATTCAGCAGCTCTAGCTGGCTGCATACGATTCGGTATTGCCAATGGCGGCCTTCAGATACCCCCTATGAGCGTTTGAGTTAGACTTCGCCGTTTTTCGAAGCAAAGGTACGTCATTCTCGCTATGTCGGAACCCTAAATGACGCAGCGCCCTACAGTTTTGCCCGCCCGCGGCGGTGCTGGCGCGGTCACGTTGCAGAATACTCCGTTTTTTGCACGGGCCAGGATGGGGTACCTCAGGAGAACACGGTGGTATCCCGTAAATATATACAATCTGTACCGTAATTTATACAAAACGAAGAGGCAGACAGCGTAGGGTGGGTGTATTGGGGTGTTTGGTGCACCAAAACGGGGATCCCACGTACCGTATACTCTGGCTGGATGTGAAAGCGGCTTGACGTGTTGCCAGGCGTAGGGGGAGGGTGCCTCGATGGACGTATTCGAAATTGTGTTTAGTCCGACGGGTGGAACGCGGAAGGTGTCTGGCCTTGTGGCCGGGGCACTGGGCAAGAATACCGTTACCGCCGATCTGACCGATAGCGGGCTAGATTTCAGCGCTGTCTCGATGACTGAGGACGACGTGGCCGTAATCTCTGTGCCGGCGTATGCCGGTAGAATCCCGGCTGTGGTGGCTGACCGGTTGGGCATGGTGCGCGGCAACGGGGCTCGGGCTGTTTTGGTTTGCGTATACGGAAACCGCGCGTTTGAGGACACGCTCGTAGAGCTGGAGGACGTTGCGAAGCATGCGGGATTCCGGGTGATCGCGGCAGTTGCAGCCATTGCAGAACATTCCATCGCGCGACAGTTTGCTGCCGGTCGTCCGGATGCGCAGGATGCGGCGCAGCTCGCAGAGTTTGCGCAGCAAATTCAGCAAAAGCTGTTGGCCGAGGATACATCCGAGCCCTCTATTCTCGGCAATCGTCCTTATAAACAAGCCGGAGGTCACCGCATGGCACCCGAGGCAACAGGGGATTGTGTCTCCTGCGGTGCATGCGCCGCGGCGTGCCCCGTTTGTGCTATCGACAAGGGTGACCCCAAACGAGCAGCTGGCGAGGCGTGCATCTCCTGCATGCGCTGCATTGCCGTATGTCCGCGAGGCGCTCGTAAGCTTGATCCCAACAAGCTATCCGCTGTTTCCCAGATGCTGAGCAAGGTTTGCGCCGTGCGGAAGGAATGCGAGCTCTTTATCTAGCGCATACGAAATTGGTGCAATGGGGCCTGGTTAATCTGCATCAACGTCTTGAAGTTGCGGTGGAATACGGACTGTTTTGGCCTTTTGAGCGGCTTTGCAGTCCCTATTTCACCGCAACTCATGATTGGTGCAAAGTAACCTGTCCCCAATGCACCAGAGTGAGGAGTGTTCCCGAGTGCCGGCAGAGACGATATGAGCAGGACATAAAAACATTGAGAGCCCCTGCTGCATGAAAGACCGCGGATTAGGCCGACAATGGTGAGTGTCTAATCCAACCGTGGCGGCCACGCCGCATTCATGGAAGGGGCTCCCATGCTCGATACTACCACCTTCATCGGCCTCGACGTCCACGCCCGCTCGATAAAGGCCGTCTCCCTCGACGTCATGACCGGGGAGGTACGTGCCGCGACCTTCGGCTACGACGCCGGCGCCGTCGCGGAGTGGGTCCGTTCCATGGACCCCAGGGCCAGGTGCGTGTACGAGTCCGGGGTCACGGGCTTCGACCTGCAGAAGAGGCTTTCCGGCCTGGGGGTCGACTGCGTGGTCGGCGCCGTCTCGAAGATGATCAAGCCCAGCGCGGACAGGCGCAGGAAGAACGACCGCAACGACGCCGAGTTCCTCGCCCGCATGCTGTCGGTCGGCAACGTGGTCGAGGTGTGGGTCCCCGACGACGAGTGCGAGGCCGCCCGCGACCTGACCAGGGCGCTCGAGGACGCGAGGGACGACCTCTCGCGCTCGAAGCAGCGGCTCTCCAAGTTCCTGCTCAGGCACGGGCTCGCCTTCGACGAGAGGACGCCCACCGGCCGCAGGAAGGGCAACTGGACCCGGGCGCACTGGTCCTGGATCGAGTCGATAAGGTTCGCGGAGAGGGCCGACAACGACGTGCTCGCCTACTACGTCGACGCGGTCAGGCGGGCGGCGGAGGAGAAGGCGAGGCTCGAGGGGCTCGTCGAGGCCGAGGCCCGCAAGCCCAGGTGGAGGAAGAGGGTCGACTCCCTCCGCTGCCTCAAGGGCGTAGACACCGCGTCCGCCGCCGACCTCGTGTTCGAGGCCGGCGAGTTCTCGAGGTTCAGGAACGCCCGCTCGTTCGCGGCGTGGGTCGGCCTGACGCCCTCCGAGCACTCCAGCGGGGAGAGCGACCGCAGGGGCGCGATCACCAAGGCTGGCAACAAGCACCTGAGGAAGACGCTGGTCGAGGCCGCGTGGCACTACCTGACGTGCTCGGGGCGGCCGAAGGACCTCGCCAAGGGCCAGGCCCCGGACCGGGGCGCCCGGAGGCATGCCGCCAAGGGCGTGCGGAGGCTGGTCGAGAGGCGGGAGGCGCTGCTCGCGCGCGGGGTCCACGGCAACAAGGCGAACGTGGCCACGGCGCGCGAGCTCGCCTGCTGGGTATGGGCGGTCGGCCTCATGGCCGAGGAGGCGTAGGGGGGGCGGTCCCCCGCACATAAGCCAGTCACCCCGGAAGCGGTTCGATCCGAAGCCGTTGAGGCGAACCTCAGGTCCCTTTTCTGCGAGCGCCCAGGGCGCCACACGCGTGCACAGACTGTCGGTTCGACGTAGAAGCCTCAGCCGTAGCAACGGATTGCCCAGCGAGAGATCGCCGCGGGCGGATATTAAACTGCAAAGACGAGCGTCGGTAAGACACGCCGAGGTCGCCGCGGACGGGCTGATATAGGGAGAGGGCCTGACCCCATATCGTTGGGGCCAGGCCCGATTTTGCCTCTTGACAATGTCCTGCTCATATTAAAAGGAACGTCCCTAAGTACCGCATAAATACCGTTTATCGAAGAAAAAATACCGCTCACCGGTCATAATGACTATTCTGGCTTTGTTGTTGCCTACAATAACCCCCGTAAAAAGAAATGCGGAAGGTTACCGAGTCCCCTCGGACGTGGGCCTAACCAAAGTCTTTGATCGCGAGCGTCTCAATGGGCGCTTTCGATTGATTTTGGTTGGGCTATATTTATGAAGGGACATGTCACCATGGGTTTCTTTTCTCGCCTTATGGGTGGCTCGGATAAGCAGACGACTGCGGCTTCCGAGTTCGAAATCCTCGCTCCCGTTTCCGGCGAGCTTGTTCATCTAGAAAATACCAATGACCCCGCTTTTAGCAGCCGTGCAGTGGGCGATGGCGTTGCCGTGGTTCCCCAAGAGGGAACGGTGTGCGCTCCTGTTTCCGGCACCGTCGCGGCGCTGTTTCCGACTGAGCACGCGCTGGGCATCATGTCCGACGACAGCTCTGCTCAGGTGATGCTGCATATCGGAATCGACACTGTTAAACTTGAGGGCAAGGGCTTCCATGCGCTTGTTGCCCAGGGTGACCATGTCGACGCGGGCCAGCCCCTCGTCGAGGTCGATTTCGACGTGGTTCGCGCTGCCGGCTTTGATCCCACGGTCTTCGTTATCGTGTGCGAGCGTTCGGAGAACTCGACTCTTCGCGAGCATGCTTCCGGCCCTGTTGCTGTTAAAGAGCCTGTCGTCTGGCTTTCCGAGTAAATTCTTGTGGTGGGTACCGTGGTTATCAAGCGAGTTTTTAACAACAACGTCGCAATGGTCACTTCGGACGATGGCTCCGAGCTCATCGTCATCGGTCGAGGCCTCTGCTTTGGTCGCCATGCCGGCGATGCCATCGATGAGACGTCGGTCGAAAAGACCTACGCGTTGCAGGAGGGAACTTCTCAGGATTCGCGTACGATTGACCGCTTGGCACATCTTTTGGAGTCCATCCCCACCGTCAACCTCGTGATTTCCGAGGACATCGTTCAGATGCTCCGTTGAGAGCTCAATGTTGATATCAACGATAAGATTCTCATTGCTCTCGCAGACCACATCAGCCTTGCTTTGGAGCGTGAGCGCAAGGGCGTCTCCTGTGAGAATCCGTTGCTGCTCGAGATCCAGCAGTTCTATCGCAAGGAGTATGCACTTGCGGGCCGTGCGCTGCAGATTATCAAGGAGTATATGGGCATCCAGATGAGCGAGGAGGAGCAGGGTTTCATTACGCTGCATATCGTCAACGCCACCATGCCGCAACGCTCCGATCGTTTGATTGTTTCGGTCCAGCTTGTTCGCGACGTGCTCGCGATTGTTTCTGAGCGCTATGCTACGACCCTCGATGACACCTCGCTGCCTTACGAACGTTTCGTTCGTCACCTGCAGTTTTTCGCACAGCGAGCGCTCGATCCTACGGCAGGGCAAATCAACGGAGACGCGCTGTTCCGAATCGATGAAACGGCGTATCCCTGCGCATTCTCGTGCGCGGACGCCATAGCCGCCCACTTGTCGTCTACCTATAACGTTGTCGTTACCGATGCTGAGAAGAGTTATCTCGCATATCACATTGTTAACCTGCTTGGAGAACCTGGTCTCTAGGCATAACGTGCCCACACATCGATTGATATAAGGCAAGGCTCACGGTCTTGTCCAGGGCACATCTGTCTTAATTTGCGGAAAAGGAAGGGGAGTACCGCTATGACCGCAAAAAAGAAGTTCAATTTCAAAGCGCCGTTGGAGGTGTTCGCGAAGTCGATCGTTCAGCCGATGATGTATCTCTCGGTTGCCGGCATCCTGCTCATCGTGGGCATCATTCTGACCAACAAGACCATCTGCGCTTTGGTCCCCGTACTGGGCTCCGGTCCGTTCCAGCTTGTGGGCGCCGTTGTCTATCAGTCGCTGATGTTTATCATCAACAACCTCTCGATTCTGTTCTGCGTGGGCATCGCCGGCGCCATGGCAAAGAAGAACAAGGGCCATGCTTCGCTGATCGCCCTGATGTCGTTCTTCCTGTTCCTGCAGGCTAACAACATCGTGCTCAACGCCACCGGCTCTCTTGCCGATGCGAGCGGCATGCTCGGCCTTACCGGAACCGGTCAGGCCACCGTTATGGGCATCCAGGTGCTCGATACCGGCGTGTTTGGCGGCATCATCCTGGGCTGCATCACCGGTGCCGTGTTCAACAAGTACTCGAACAAGCAGTTCCCCATTGCCCTTTCGATGTTCTCGGGCGTTCGCTTCCCGTTCCTGATCATGATCATCATTTCCTGGATCATGGGCGCTGGCTTCTGCATCGTTTGGCCTCCGGTTCAGGGTGCCATCTCCTCCGTCGCCGGCATTATTAAGGAGTCGGGCAACATCGGCCTGTTTATCTACGGCATGCTCAACAAGCTGCTCGTTCCCACCGGTCTGCACCACCTCATCTACACCCCGTTCCAGTTCTCCGATGTGGGCGGCACCCTTACGCTGGGTGATCAGGTTATCGCCGGCGCCTATCCCATCCGTGTTGCCGAGATGGCAATGACGGGTCAGCCCTTCTCTGATAGCACCTACTTCAACAGCTATACCTTCAACAACCTGTGGCCCTACATCGGCATCGGTCTCGCCTTTATCGTCACCGCTTACAAGGGGAACAAGGACAAGACCAAAGCCGTTATCATCCCGCTGATCATCACCGCCGTGCTCTCCTGCGTGACCGAGCCCATGGACTTCCTCTTTGTCTTTGCCGCTCCCGTGCTCTTTGTCGTTCACTCGGTTCTTTCCGGCATCTTCCTGGTTCTGCTCAAGGTTCTCTCCGTGCCCGCTTCGACTGCAGGCGGCATCATCAACATCGTGGTCTCCAACCTGGTCCTGGGTGTCGATAAGACCAACTGGCCGGTTATGCTGGTGCTCGGAGTCGTCAACGCCGCTCTGTACTTCTTCCTCTTCACCTTCCTTATTAAGAAGCTCAACCTCCACACGCCTGGTCGCGAGGAGGAGTCCGAGCTCGCCGAGTCCGTTGCCGAGGGCGAGGCCGCCGCATCTGTTGCGGTGAAGCAGGGCGCTGTTGCCGCGGCTCCCGCAGAGGGCGTCGATGCTGGCATTGCCGACCTGGTCGCAGGTCTTGGCGGCAAGGACAACATCGAGGAGCTCGAGAACTGCTTTACGCGTCTCCGCGTGAACGTTAAGAACCCGGACCTCATCGATGAGAGCCTCATCAACCACGTGCCCAACAGCGGCATCAACCGCAACGGCAACAATATCCAGATCATCTTTGGCATGAAGGTCGCCGAGATGCGCGACAAAGTCGAGAACGCAATTGAGAAGGAGCAGTAAACAATGATCATTACTCTGTGTGGTGGCGGATCCACCTTTACCCCCGGCATCGTCAAGTCCATCGCCCTGCGCAAGGACGAGCTCGACGTTGACGAGATCCGTCTGTACGACATCAACGAGGAGCGCCAGCGCAAGATCGGCGTGCTCGTGGACTGGATTTTGCACGAGGACCTTGGCCTGGACATCAAGCTCACGGTGACCACCGACAAGGAGACGGCTTTCACCGACGCGAGCTTCGTGTTTGCCCAGATGCGCGTGGGCGGCTACGCCATGCGCGAGCAGGACGAGAAGATTCCGCTGCGTCACGGCTGCGTGGGTCAGGAGACTTGCGGTTGCGGCGGCCTTGCCTACGGCATGCGCACCATCTTCCCCATGGTCGAGCTGATCGATGACGTTGAGAAGTACGCCAAGAAGGACTACTGGATTCTCAACTACTCCAACCCTGCCGCCATCGTCTCCGAGGGCTGCCGTGTGCTGCGTCCCAACGCTCGCATCATCAACATCTGCGACATGCCGATCGCGATCATCGACGTGGTTTGCGCCGCGCTCGATATCGACAAGAAGGATGTTGAGTACGATTACTTTGGCCTCAACCACTTTGGTTGGTTCACCTCGATCCGCCACAAGGGCGAGGAGGTGCTCCCGCAGCTGCGCGAGTACATCAAGGAGCATGAGATTCTGCTGCCCGATTCTTACCTCAAGGGCATGGGCTCGCTCATGGCAAAGAAGCCCGAGGAGACCGCCGACGAGCATCCCGAGCAGAACCGCCACACTAAGGGCAGCTGGTACTACGTCTGGAAGGGCGAGTACGAGATCATGGAGTGCTTCCCGGAGTATCTGCCCAATACGTATCTGAACTACTACCTGCAGCAGAAGGAGTTCGTCGAGCATTCCAACCCCGAGCGCACCCGTGCTAACGAGGTTGAGGAGACGCGCGAGAAGAACCTCTTCGACGGCATCGACCACTACGAGAAGACGGGCGAGATCGACGAGAGCACGTTCTATGCGGGCAGCCACGGCGACTGGATTGCCGACCTGGCTATCGCTCTGAAGAACGACACCAAGCAGCGCTTCCTGGTCATTTGCGAGAACAAGGGCGCTATCCCCAACATGCCCTACGACGCTATGGTCGAGCTGCCTGCCTACATTGGCAAGAACGGCCCCGAGGTCATCAGCCGCGACAACATTCCTCTGTTCCAGCAGGGCCTTATGATGCAGCAGCTGAACTCCGAGAAGCTCGTGGTCGAGGCTACGATCGAGGGTTCGTACGAGAAGGCGCTCAAGGCCTTCACGCTGAACAAGACCGTGCCGTCGATGAAGGTCGCCAAGGAAGTTCTCGACGACATGATCGAGGCTAACAAGGGTTACTGGCCCGAGCTTAAGTAAAAGCAACAGGGTCGCTGACCGCATACCTAGAGCAATGCCCCGTCCACGTGATTGCGTGGGCGGGGCATTGTCGTTTGGTAACGCGTTTTACCAAATATGGCATTTATCTGCGGTAATGTTCTATTTCACCGCTGAGGGTGACATTTCATGCCGCCTGCCGAACTGCGTGGAGACCTAACAACTTTTTAGGTCAGTGTTGTGCGTGTAGCAATTTCGCCCGGCCTCGCCTCCGGGCTGCCATGTGAGAGGGGATCTTATGGCTCGACTGCATGTAATGGAACGCAGCCACGCTCAGGCCGTCATGGACGACCTGCACGATGCGCTCGGACGTCGTCTGGCGGTGAGTTCGCTCGCCCCGTGTCCCGTGGAGTTTACGGCGGCGCTCGTCAACCTGTGCTCCACCCAGAGCTGCGGCAAGTGCACTCCCTGCCGTGTGGGCCTGAGCGCGCTAAGCGACCTGCTCGCCGATGTGCTCGAAGGGCGTGCCGATGAGTCTACGCTCAATCTGATCGAGCGTACGGCCCGCACCATCTACCTTTCGAGTGACTGCGCCATCGGTTACGAGGCCGGCGCCATGGCACTCACGGCTATTCGTGGCTTTCGCGACGATTTTGAGCACCACATCCGCGAGCACTCCTGCGGCTTTGACCGCGAGGCTCGCGTCCCGTGTGTCTCGGGCTGCCCGGCGCACGTCGACATTCCTGGTTACATCTCGCTCGTCGAGGCAGGCCGTTATGCCGACGCCGTCAAGGTCATCCGCAAGAACAACCCGCTACCGCTCGTCTGTGGCCTGGTGTGCGAGCATCCCTGCGAGATGCATTGCCGCCGTGGCATGGTCGACGATCCCATGAATATCCTCGCCCTCAAGCGTTTTGCCGTTGAGCACAGTGACCTCAACGACCACAAGCCGCATGTGGCGGACAACACCGGTAAGCGCGTCGCCGTGATAGGCGGCGGCCCGGCCGGCCTTTCCTGTGCCTACTACCTGGCCGTGATGGGTCACAAGGTGACCATTTTTGAGCAGCGCCATCACTTGGGCGGCATGCTGCGCTACGGCATCCCCAGCTATCGTCTGCCGCGCGAGCGCCTGCAGGCCGAGATCGACTGGATCTTGAGCGCCGGTATCGACGTTGAGCTCGACCACTCCGTCAACGGCGAGGAGCTCGCCCGTCTGCGCGACGAGTTCGATGCCGTCTACCTGGCCATCGGTGCCCACAGCGATAAGAAGCTCGGCCTTCCGGGTGAAGAGGCGCCCGGCGTGGAATCGGCCGTCAAGATGCTGCGCGCCATCGGCGATGACGAACTGCCCGACCTGAGCGGCCAGCGCGTGTGCGTCATTGGCGGCGGCAACGTGGCCATGGACGTGGCGCGCTCTGCTGTGCGCTGCGGTGCCGAAAAGGTGAGCATCGTCTACCGCCGTCGCATCTGCGATATGACGGCCCAGGACGCCGAGATCGCCGGTGCCCAGGCCGAGGGCTGCGAGGTACTGGAGTTGACGGCCCCGCTCGCCATCGAGACGGGCGAGGACGGTCGCGTGAACGGCTTGCGCGTGCAACCGCAGATTATCGGCGAGCCCCGTCGCGGTCGTCCGGCTCCGCGTGCCGCTGCCACGCCCGAGCGCGTCATCCCCTGCGAGCGCGTGTTTGTTGCCATTGGCCAGGATATCGATTCCAAGCCGTTTGAGGACATGGGCATCGCCTGCAAGTGGGGTCGCGTCGTCACCGATTCGGACGGCGCCGTGCCCAACTTCGATGGCCTCTTTAGCGGCGGCGACTGCCAGACCGGCCCCGCCACCGTCATCCGTGCCATCAACGCCGGCCGCGTGGCTTCGGCAAACATCGACCGCTACCTGGGCTTTGACCACAAGATCAAGCTCGACGTGGAGCTGCCGACCGTCCAGTTTAAGGGCAAGCATGAGTGCGGCCGCTGCGAGCTGGGCGAGCGCGAGGCCGGCGAGCGCATTCACGATTGGAATCTGGTCGAACAGGGCCTTACCGAGGAGGAGGCACGCCAAGAGGCGAGTCGCTGCCTGCGTTGCGACCACTTTGGCTTTGGCGCGTTCCGCGGAGGGAGGAACCTGGAATGGTAGAGCTCAACAACCCCACTGTCAGCGATAACACCGAAAGCGGAGCACTCAATATGGTCAAGCTCACTATCGATAATTGCGAGGTCGTGGTACCCGAGCACACCACGATCCTGGACGCGGCCAAGTCCGTCGGCATCCAGATTCCCACCCTGTGCTACCTGCGCGATCTGAACGAGATTGGCGGCTGCCGCGTGTGCGTGGTCGAGGTTGAGGGCTGCGACCAGCTGGTTGCCGCCTGCAACAACTACGTGCTCGATGGCATGGTGGTCCACACCAACAGCCCCAAGGCCCGCGAGGCGCGCCGCACCAACGTGCAGCTGCTGCTTTCGCAGCACGATTCACGCTGCACGAGCTGTGTGCGCAGCGGTAACTGCAACCTACAGACCATTGCCAACGACCTGGGCATTTTCTATCTGCCGTATCAAAGGCATTTGGCGGGCGAGGGCTGGGATTTCGATTTCCCCATCATCCGCGAAAACGACAAGTGCATTAAATGCATGCGCTGCATCAAGGTGTGCGAGAGCGTACAGGGCCTAGGGATTTGGGACCTGACCAACCGCGCCACGCATACCGCCGTGGGCACCCGCGGGCGCGTGCCGATCGGCAAGACCGATTGCGTCGCGTGCGGCCAGTGCATCACGCATTGCCCGACGGGCGCGCTGCGCGAGCGCGACGACACCGAGACCGTGTTTGACGCGCTCGCTAATCCCGACAAGATCGTGTTGGTGCAGATCGCGCCGGCCGTGCGTAGTGCTTGGGGCGAGGAGCTCGGCATTCCGCGCGAGGAGGCAACCGTCGAGCGTCTGGCTTGCGCGCTGCGCCGCGTGGGCTTTGAGTACGTGTTCGATACCGATTTCTCGGCCGACCTCACCATTATGGAGGAGGGCTCCGAGCTGCTCGAGCGCCTGGGCGCCGCCGCTAAGGGTGAGGGCGACAGCCGCGGCTGGCCCATGTTTACGAGCTGCTGCCCGGGCTGGGTGCGCTTTGTGAAGGCACGTTACCCCGAGTTTGTCGACAGCCTGTCCACGTCAAAGTCGCCGCAGCAGATGTTCGGCGCTATCGCCAAGACCTACTACGCCAAGGTGCTGGGCGTGGAGCCCGAGCGTCTGTTCGTGGTGTCCGTTATGCCGTGCACGGCCAAGAAGGCCGAGTGTGCGCTGCCGAGCATGATGGGCGAGGGCGGCGCGCCCGACGTGGACGTTGCGCTGACGGTGCGCGAGATGGTGCGTATGATCCGCGCGAGCCACGTGAGCGTTGACACGCTGGTCGAGGAGCCGCTCGATACGCCGCTGGGCTTTGGCACGGGCGCGGGCGTGATTTTTGGCGCCACGGGCGGCGTGATGGAGGCTGCCGTGCGCTCGGCATATTACCTGGTGACGGGTAAGAACCCGGATGCCGATTTCTTTACCGACGTGCGCGGCCTGGACGGCTGGAAGGAAGCCGTGGCCGATATCGATGGCACCAAGGTGCGCGTCGCCGTGGCACACGGGCTGGGCAATGCCGCCCGCCTGCTCGACGCAATTCGCGACGGCCGTGTGAGCTATGACTTTGTCGAGGTCATGGCGTGCCCCGGCGGCTGCGTCGGTGGTGGCGGTCAGCCCATTCACGACGGTTGCGAGCTGGCTGCCGAGCGTGGCCAGGTGCTCTGGGGCCTCGATGCGAACGCCGAGATTCGCTTCTCGCACGAGAATCCCGATGTCCAGGCGTGCTACCGCGAGTTCTTAGGCGAGCCGCTCTCGCCACTGGCCGAGGAGCTGCTGCATACCGACCATCACGCATGGACGATGCCTAACGAGGGGACGTGCTAGCGATGCGCGCGTTTGATGTTGAGATGTCGCGCCGGGGGTTTGCCTCGGCGCTCGCCGCGGGCGCCCTGTCACTTGCGCTCGCGGGCTGTGGCGGCGGGGCTGCCGGTGCCGGGTCCGCCGCGGGCTCGGTTGCCACGGACGGCGCCGGTGCTGCCGCAGAGCCGGTCGAGGTGCACGTCGCCTCGCTCAAGGGTCCGACGTCGATCGGTCTGGTGCAGTTTATGGACCAGGCAGCCGATGGCGAGACAGACAATGAGTTCGACTTTGCGATCAACACTGCCGCCGACGAGATCGTGCCCAAGGTGATTCAGGGCGATGGCGACATCGCCCTGGTGCCTGCCAACGTGGCGAGCGTTCTCTACAACAAGACCGAGGGTGCGGTACAGGTCATCGACATCAACACGCTGGGCGTGCTGAACGTGGTGACGGGCGACGCGGACGTGACCTCGTTTGGCGATCTGGCGGGTCGTACCGTCTACATGACGGGCAAGGGCACCACGCCGGAGTACGTCATGAACTACCTGCTGGAGCGCGCGGGCCTGACCGGCCAAGTGGCGCTTGAGTTTAAGAGCGAGCCCACCGAGGTGCTGTCGGCCCTGCTTGTCGACCCGTCCGCCGTGGGCGTGCTGCCGGAGCCGTTCAAGACCGCTGCCATCGCCAAGAGCGAAGGCAAGCTGTCGGCGCCGGTGAGCCTGACCGATGTGTGGGATGAGCTGGCAGGTGACACGGGTTCGCGCCTGCTGACGGGCGTGACCGTGGTGCGCCGTTCCTTTGCCGAGGAGCATCCCGAGGCCGTGGCGGAATTCTTGCGCTGCCATGAGGCGAGCGTGAAAGCCGTCAATGCGGCGCCGGCAGATTGGGCACAGGCCGTGGTCGATGCGGGTATCGTCGATAACGCCGCGATTGCCGAAAAGGCGATTCCCGGGTGCATGCTCGTGTGCCAGATGGGGAAGGATATGAAGGCGGCGCTCGGTGGGTACCTGCAGGTGCTGGCCGATGCGGACGCGAGCGCCGTGGGCGGCAAGCTCCCGGCTGATGATTTCTACTACATGGAGTAGCCCGTGCATGCGTTTGCTCGACAAATGACAGAGCGTATGAAGGCGGTGACGGCAGCAGGTGCCGTTGCCGCCTTTTGGCTTGCCGTGTGGGTGCTGGTGGCGGGTCTCGTGGCGCAGCCGTTGATTTTGCCGGGGCCGGGCGCTGTCGTGGTGGCGTTGCTACGACTGGTATGCGATGCCGGCACATGGGCGATTCTGGCAGGCTCGGGTGTGCGTATCTTGGGCGGGCTGGCGCTTGCCGCGGTGTGCGGCGGCGTACTGGCGGGAGCCTCGGTGCGATCGCTGACGTTTGCCCGCTTGGTGGCGCCGGCGCTTTCGTTTGTTAAGGCGACACCGGTTGCCTGCGTGGTGGTCCTGCTGCTCATTTGGTTGGGGTCGGCGCGCGTGAGCATCGCGGCGGTCTTTTTGATGGCACTGCCGGGCGTATATTTCTCGCTGGTCGAGGGCTTGGTGCAAGTGGATAAGCCGCTGGAGCAGATGTTTCGTCTGCATGGTGTGCGGGGCTGGCGTCTGTTTTGCGCCCACACCTGGCGCGAGGTCCTGCCGTTTGTGCTTTCGTGTTCCCGCGCCGTGATTGGCATGAGCTGGAAGGCCGGCGTGGCGGCGGAGCTCATCGGCATGGCGACGGGCACCGTGGGCGAGCGCATCTATCAGGCGAAGCTGCTCATCGAGACGGCTGATCTGCTGGCGTGGACCGTACTGGTCGTTGCCGCCTCGTGGGCGTGTGAGCGCGTGCTGGTGTGGCTGCTGCGGGCTTCGGGGCTCGCGGCATGGCGTGTTACCGTGCGGGCGCATGGGCGTGGTAGTCACGGGCGTGCGGGCGGATCTGCTGGCGCCGGCACTGCGGCGGAGCTTGCGCTCGCTGTGGGCGATCGTGCGCCCTGGGCGCCGGCGCTCGACGGACTGGTGCTTCATGTGTCTGCCGGTGGGCGTATCTGTGTGATGGGCGCTTCGGGCATAGGCAAGTCGACGCTGCTTGCGCTGGCGGCGGGGGAGTGCGCGCCGTGCTCGATGGTGTTTCAGGATATGCGCCTGGTAGAGGGCGCCTCGGCTTTGGATAACGTGCTGGTGTGTGCCGACGCGCGCGTGGACGCCTCGAGTACCGCAGCCCTGTTGCGCCTGCTGGTGCCGGGGATCGATGTGCATGCCCGCGTGGCCGAGCTCTCGGGCGGGCAGCGCCGTCGCGTCGAGATTGCCCGAGCCCTGCTGTGTCCGGGCGACGCGGTGATTCTGGACGAGCCCTTTACCGGTCTGGATACCGCTGCGCGCGACGCATGCGCCGAGGTCGTGCTCGACTTGCTCGACGGTCGCATGCTGTTGCTTGCCACGCACGATGCCGCTGACGCTCGGGCCCTCAATATCTCGGACATCATCACGCTCTAAAGACTTACTCAGCAACAAAATGATCCGTTTTTTCTCCGTCCCCATAGGGTTGGGTATGGTATTCTATCTGCGGGGTAATACTTAGGATTACTAAGTAATACCAACGCAGTAGAAACAAACTCCAGATGCGGGCCAATCGGGTTGCCTTCACAGCCCGTCGCCCAGCCGCGTGGCCCGCATCTATCCGCACCACCGTCGTTTCAAAAAGGAAGCGCCATGGCAGAACACATGACCCCGGTTGTCGCGAAGGTCTTGCCCGAGGAAAAGGCGGCCTTCGCGGCGGCAACCCAGCTCGTGGGCACCACGCCGTCCAACGCCATCCGCATGTTCATCGCCGCCTTCAATCGCTGCGGCACCTTTCCGTTCGACATTTCGCCCAGCGGGGCCTTTGGCAAAGACTGTCCCCAACAGCTAGTCGTTGAAGAACGTCCCCAATGACTAGTCGTTGGGAGGAGGTCGGCATGCTCAATGCGCTGGTTTGGGCGCTTGCCTGTTTTGGCGTCGTCGCTGCCGATATTGTCCTGAGCATGGTTTTGTTCTCCGTGCTGGACATCGTGTCGGCGCTGACGGGTTTCCCGATCGACAACCTCGATATTCAATGGTTTCAAGCCGTCGCTCAGACGGTGTCGTTTTTGATGGCGCTGCTATGGTGGCGTTATTTGTGGTCGCGGTCGTTTATCGCGCGCTGGCAAGGTGAGCGTCCGCTTGGCGGGGGAGTGCGTAGCGCGTGGAAGCGCATTGCCTGCGTTATCGTGATCGGCTTGGCACTGCAGGTGGTCGTTGGCTACGTGACCGACGCCGTACTGTCATTGTTGCCCGAGGTCGCGGCCGATTACAGTGAACTTGTCGAGGAAACAGGCATGGGCGACACCAGCTATCTCGCCGTCCTGACTACGGTGCTCGGCGCTCCGTTTTGCGAGGAGCTGCTGGTGCGCGGCATCATTTTTGAGTTTTCGCTCCGAGCGTTTAACCCGCAGTGCCGCCCACTTTGGAAGCGCCGACGTCTCGTGCGACCGCAAGACGGCGCCATAGTGCCCTGGGCGGCCCCGAGTGCCTGGGGTGTCGCCGCGGCAATCGTGCTGCAGGCGGCGATTTTCGGTTTTATGCACATGAACTGGGTGCAGGGTTGCTACGCGGGGGCCGCCGGCCTCATCTTTGGCTGGGTACTCGTGACCACCGGAAAGCTCCGCTACACGATTCTGCTGCACTTTGCCTTTAATGCCGGCTCGTACCTCATGGGCCTGCTATGGTTTGTGAACACGCCGCTCGACGCGGTAGCCACGGTCGCTATCGCCGGCGTCGTCCTCGTTGAGGCAATGCGCTCGCTGCGCCACGCGTGTGGGATGGACGCAGCGAGCGCGCCACTGCCCTAGTTGCGACGTCCGCCTCCGTTGGCGCCCTGACGCCCCTGTGCCGCGCGATTGCGACCGGCAGTGTTCTGCGCGCGGGACATACCGCCGTATCCCTTGCTGCCCTTAGGTCCCTTGCCGGCACCACCAGCGCCGCCGTGGGCCTTACCGCCCTTCTTGCCGGTGCCATGCCCGCCGCCGGCAGACGTCTCGCCCGGGCGCGGCGGCACGGGACGGATCAGGCAATGCTTGGTGTAGCCGATCAGGTCGCGACGCCCGGCCTTCTCCAGCGCCTCGCGCACGAGCTTGTAGTTCTCGGGTTTGCGATACTGAATCAGCGCGCGCTGCATGGCCTTTTCGTGCGGGTCGCGCGCCACATAGATCGGCTCCATGGTGCGCGGGTCCACGCCGGTGTAGTACATGCAGGTCGACATGGTGGACGGGGTGGGGTAGAAGTCCTGCACCTGCTCGGGCATGTAGCCCATGTCGCGCACGGCCTCGGCAAGGTCCACGGCTTCCTTCATCGTCGAGCCGGGGTGGCTCGAGATCAGATACGGCACTATGTACTGCTTGAGTCCGTATTCGCGGTTCAAGCGCTCAAATTTGCGACAGAACGCATCGTAGACGGCACGGCTCGGCTTGCCCATCACGGAGAGCACCGTGTCGCTCACATGCTCGGGCGCCACGCGTAGCTGGCCCGAGACATGGTGCTCCAGCAGCTCGCGCAAAAACTCGTCCGAGGCATCGGCCATAGTGTAGTCAAAACGGATGCCGCTGCGGACGAAGACCTGTCTCTTATACACATCTCCGA
>CABSMQ010000046.1:0-17156 GCA_902478965.1 uncultured Collinsella sp.
CAAACTTAACCCCCGCCCTCAGCCCCGGAGACCCTCCCGGATGGCCCCGAAAAATTTTTTCAAAAAAGTTGTTGCGCGCCGGACAGACTTCTGTGTATACTAATCCCCGCAGCGCACGCGAGCGGAAACAAACGCGAACGTCTGCCTGGGGAGTTAGCTCAGTTTGGTTAGAGCGCCGGCCTGTCACGTCGGAGGTCGCGGGTTCGAGCCCCGTACTTCCCGCCAACGCAATTAAAGCCACGTCTTCGGACGTGGCTTTTTGCGTTTGATGCACTTTGTTTTGATAGAACGATCGCCCTGGTGCATCTTCGCCCAGAACCCCCGCGCCTTCGGGAACGCAAGTAAAATCTAATGAGTATATCTGTCTGAACAACAGCTTTGTTGCGCAACACCTGTTCAACGAGACAGGGGGTTAGGTTATACTAAATTGCACTGTGCGCCGCATCTGATGCATTTCGCTCCAAGCGCGGCACTCAGTGGATATCCGATTTACCATTTGGATGTCCTGGCGGTCATTTAGCGTCTCGACACAAGCTCGGCCCCGGAGCTCGTTCGAGCTGTTCGTATTCCTTGAAAGGGGAAAAATGGACATATCGAGGAAGACTGATTACGCCCTTCGTATGTTGGCGATGCTTGCCGAGGATCCGGAGTGCTTACTTTCTGTTCGCACCGCTGCCGAAGAGGTCAATGTTCCGTATTCGTTTGCCCGCTCGATTCAGCACGGTTTGGTCCAGGCCGGTATTGTGGAGAGCCTGCGTGGCGTCCACGGTGGCATGCGTCTCAAGGTCAGTCCGGACGACGTCACTATCCGCCAGGTCGTCGAGGCCGTTCAGGGTCCTATGGTTATGAACGATTGCACCGCGCCCGATGGTGACTGTGCGCGCATGGGCGCGTGCTGCTATCATCCCCTGTGGGCCGGAGCCCAGGCGTTGATGCGCGACTACCTCGATTCCGTTTCGCTCGGCGACATCGTCGCTCACCGCCAGTTCCCAGCCGTCGATCCCAAGTTCGCCGACCGCGAAGCGTTTCCCGAGTACGCCACCTGCGCGTGCGCTTACCGGGAGGAATAGCGCCGCATAAGGAGCATAGCCATGATTCAGGACCCCTTTCGTTCGATGATTCGTTCGGAAGGGGTCCTGCGTTATCGCGACCTTCCGTGGCGCCGTACACGCGATCCGTACATCATTTGGCTTTCTGAGGTTATGTTGCAGCAAACACAGGTGCCGCGCGTGGAGACGCGTATGCCGGCGTGGCTCGATTGCTTTCCGACTGTTCAGGCGCTCGCTCAGGCTGTCCCTTCCGATGTCTTGGATGCGTGGCAGGGGATGGGCTATAATCGCCGCGCCTTGGCGCTTCACAGGGCTGCACAGTGCGTTGTAGAGGACTGGGATGGGGAGTTTCCGCGCGAGACGCGTGACTTGGTCGCTCTGCCCGGCATTGGCCCGGCAACGGCGCAGGGCATCCGTTCGTTTGCGTTTGATCTTCCGGGCGTGTATTTGGAGACCAATGTGCGCACGGTCTTTTTGCATCATTTCTTTCCCGATGTGCCGGCCGTTCCCGATCGCGAACTGGTGCCGCTGATCCAAGCTGCCTGTCCGGCGGCCCCCGGTGCGGCGGCGGACGAGATCGCTCCCTTTGCCGCGCCTCAAGACGATGCCGACACGCCGCGCGCGTGGTATTACGCATTGCTGGATTACGGCGCGTATCTTAAAAAGACGCTGCCCAATCCGTCCAGGCGGTCGGCGGGCTATAGTCGTCAGTCCAAGTTTGAGGGCTCGCGCCGCCAAAAGCGCGCGCATATCGTGCGTATGTTGTTGGCAGCGCGCGATGGGCAGCCGGCGGGGATTACGCTTGCTGATGCCGTGGTGGGCGTTAACGAGATGGAAGCGGCAGCCGGTCGCGGGCCGGTCGAGTGCGACTTGATCGCGGGCATTCTAGCTGACCTGGAGCGCGAGGGCTTTTGCCGAGCCGAGGACGATCGTTGGTTGAGTGTGTAGCCCGCTCAAATCTGAAGAACGGGATTGTAAGGTTTAAATTCGCGGCTTGAGGGCATCCTAAAGACAAGGTCGCTCAAAGCCTATGGGCGGCACGTGTTGAAGGGAAGTACACCTATGGATTTTGAGAATTCCCAAACCAAGAAGAACCTCGAGACCGCTTTTGCCGGTGAGTCCCAGGCACACACCAAGTATCGCTACTACGCATCTAAGGCCAAGAAGGATGGCTACGTTCAGATCTCGAATATCTTTGCCGAGACGGCGGGCAACGAGTCCGAGCACGCCAAGCTGTGGTTTAAGTATCTGCACGACGGCGCCGTTCCGGGCACTCTGGACAACCTGCGCGACGCCGCCGCGGGCGAGAACTACGAGTGGACCACGATGTACGACGAGTTCGCCAAGACCGCCGAGGAGGAGGGCTTTGCCGAGATCGCCGAGAAGTTCCGTGGTGTCGCCGCCGTCGAGAAGGCCCACGAGGAGCGCTACAACAAACTCGTCGAGCGCATCGAGTCGGGCGAGGTGTTTGAGCGTGAGGGCGTGAAGGTATGGAAGTGCCTGAACTGCGGGCACCTGCACGTTGGTGCCGAGGCGCCTGAGGTGTGCCCGGTGTGTAACCACCCGAAGGCGTACTTTGAGGAGCAGGTGGTGAACTACTAGCGCTTGGCGCTAGCGTGAGCTGGGCCGGGAGGGCCGGACTACCTTCCCTCCTCGCTCACGGCTTCGCAGGGTCGCGTTGAGGGAAGGTAGTCCGGCCCTCCCGGCCCGCTTTGGGTCGTCGCGTGCTCGTTACAGAAAAGCTAATAAAAAAGTTTGTGTGCCGCCCCTTTTGGGGCGGCACGTTTTTGTATGGGGACTGGTTGGGACGGCGCCGTTCATGGGTGGGGTACACTGGGTAGCGACTTTTAGTTTATCTACTACCTGATGGGGTGTTTTTTATGGGCAAGAAGTCTCGAGCTCGGGTTGCTGCGGCGGGAACTCGCAAGGATCCTGGTCATCGGGTTGCCGAGGGTAAAAAGGCCGATCGTGCTGAGAAGGACAAGAAAGTCGGCGCGCATGCTCATCCTGAGTGGGCGCCTCATTTGAATTCGGCTAGTGAGGATTTGACTGCCAAGTTGTTTACTCTGGTCGAGGTAATTTTGGGCGTGGTGCCCCTTGTGGTTATCGGTTTATTCTTGGCTTCGAAGGACGCCACGAGTGTCGATAAACTCACCGAGGTCTTTTCGCAGGAGCCCTCGATGGTGGTCACGTTTATTTCTGCGTGCTTGCAGCCGTTTGTGGCGTACATGCTGTATATGGTCTATCGCAAATACTGCGAGGGTGATGCGGGCTTTGCCGCCGGTAACCTGATCGGTCTTTTGTGCTCCGAGATCCTACTGCTCAATATCCCGGGCGTCATCGGTATGGGCATCTTGCTGTGGCGTGTTTGGCGCAACGTTGCCCCGCACTTCGAGAGCTGGTTGTTTGAGCGTCGCTTTGCGGGCGTGGTGGCCGATATTGCGGGCTCGCTCGTGATTCTAGCCTTGGCGTTTATGTGCGCCACCGCCGCCCGAGGTCTCGCAGGCATGTAGTCTGTCCTCACCGACCACGGAGCGCAGGGCGGGGAAACCTTTCCCTCTCGCTCACGGCTTCGCAGGGTCGCGCGAGGCAAAGGTTTCCCGCCCTGCGCTCCGGCGTTGAGTCGTCGCGTGCTCGTTACAGAAAAGCTGATAATAAGTTTGTGTGCCGCCCTTTGGGGCGGCACTTTTTGTGTGGGGTCCCGGTCTCCACAATTTTCGTCAAGCTATTGGTTAGATTTTGGTCAGTTGGCGTAAGGGTGGAAGGCCAAAAGATTGTTGGCGAAAAAAGCTCAGAGAAAGTGCTGGTAGGGGAGTTGTTGAGCTTTTCGACAGCTTTTGAGCAGAAGAAACTTTGTGGCTATTGCCGGCGATTGCGTTGTCGCGGTCATGGCGGTGCGGGATGCTGGGCGTAAGCGTCGAATGCTCCGATTTTGGAGGCCAGCATGGATCTGTTTCTTGAGACTCCGCAGCAACAAGCCGAGCGCATGTTGCGCCAACAGCAACGGCTTATGGAGATGCAAATGCAAGGGGTAGCCGCCCAGCCCCCTGCGCAAAATGCCACGCCTGCGGTTTCGCCTGCGGGCGGATCGGCGCCAGAGAACTATTCCGTACAACAAGATTCATATGCGCAGGAGCTTGCGTTCGACAAACGCCGCACGCGTCGTCGCCGCGTGGGCCAGCGCCTGCGCACATTGGCGATGATCGTGCTCATTCCGCTAGGACTTGCGGCGATTTTCTTGGTCTCGTATGCGCTCACCTGCATCCTCAACGGTGCTTCGCCCGGCGAAGTGCTCCAACATCTGTCAGCCCTGGGCCAGCGCCTAGGCGACGTCATGACAACCATTCGCACCGGCTGGGAGAGCTAGCGTTTTAGCGTCCGCGGCTCTAAGAGAAATTTGTCTGCAAGGCAGTGGGTGATCCGTGCGTGTGGCGGGGTAAGATTGATCGCGGTTTTGATTGATGACCGATTGAGTTTGTTGGGCGGAGTCTATGTCTGCTATTGATATCGTGCTTGTTGTGATCGCCTTGGTGGCGGTGGGGGTTGCTGTGGCTTGCGCCCTCCAGCTCAAGAGCCTGCGTGCCGAGTTGCGGGAGCGTGGCGACAGTAGCGCGGAAACGCTGGCAGCACTCGAGCAGGCCAACAACGCGCTCGATGCCCTGAACGTCGCGCTGGCCGAAACTCGCCGCACGGCCAACGCCATCGCGCAGCAGCAGACGACAGATGCGGCCGTGGGGCAGCAACGTTACCTGACCATTGCACGTGAGTTTTCGCAAGCTGGTGACCGGATGGATGACCTTCGCCGCGAGACGGCCCAACAGCTCGGTGCCAACCGCGAGAGCATCGAGCACCGCCTGGACAAGGTGCGCGAGACGGTCGATGCCCAGCTGGGTGCTATCCGCAAAGACAACAACGTGCAACTCGATCAGATGCGCGCGACGGTGGACGAGAAACTCTCCCGCACGCTCAACGATCGCCTGTCGGCATCGTTTAAGCAGGTGAGCGACCAGCTCGAGGCCGTGTACAAGGGCCTGGGCGACATGCAGTCCATCGCCACCGGCGTGGGCGACCTTAAGCGCGTGCTGGGCAACGTGAAGGCGCGTGGTATTTTGGGCGAGGTGCAGCTGGGTGCAATTCTGGCGGACATTCTTACACCCGACCAGTATCTGGAAAACGTCGCCACCAAGCCCGGCGCCTCGGAGCGCGTTGAGTTTGCCGTCAAGCTGCCGGTGGACGAGGGCGATCCCGTGCTGCTGCCGATTGACTCCAAGTTTCCGGGCGACGCGTACGAGCATTTGCTCGACGCGCAGGAGTCGGGCGATGCGGAGACCGTGGCGGCTGCGCGCAAGACGCTCGACACCATGGTCAAGCGCGAGGCCAAGGATATCTGCGAAAAGTACCTGAGTGTGCCGGCAACGACCAACTTTGGCATCATGTTCGTGCCGTTTGAAGGACTGTACGCCGAGGTCGTCAGCCGCCCCGGGCTTATCGAGACCCTGGGCCGCGACTATCACGTCAACGTTGCCGGCCCCAGCACCATGGCGGCCATTCTCAACAGCCTGCAGATGAGTTACCAAACGTTTAAGCTGCAAAAACGCACCGACGATGTACTGCGCGTGCTCTCCGCTGTCAAGGCCGAGCTGCCGCGCTATCAAAAGGCGCTGCGCCGCGCCCAGCAGCAGATCGAGACCGCGGGCAAAACGGTCGAGGGCATCATCACCACGCGCACCAACGTCATGGAGCGCAAGCTCAAGGACATCGACGCCCTGGAAGATGCCGAGGAGGCCGACGAGATCTTGGGGCTTACGTCTGCGAGCTTGCTCGCAGACCAAAAAGACGAGGACTAGCTTCATCTGACGGCGGGGCGCCTGCGCAAGCGCGGGGCGCGGGCGCTTTTCGCGTCGCACTTGCCTGAAGTGCGCTTTAGTGTGCAACAATGGCGTTTCGCCCTATCAGACGCGAAAGGAAGCCCATGTCTCAGAGAAACACCAGTCCGCTCAAACGCTCCACCGTGCGTCGCACGCTGCAGCGTTTTTGGGACGTCACGCGCACGCAGCCGCTGATCGTCTTTCTCTCGGTGTTCTCGTCGGCGGGCTACATCTTTTTGCTCACGTTTGCCAACACCTATGTGATGGCCCTCATCGTCGACCGCGTCCAGGCCGGTCCCGTGGCAGGCGACCAGGTGTTTGAGGTCTTTGGTCCTTACATTCTGGCGCTCGTGCTCGTTAACCTAGTGGGCCAAATCCTCTCCAAGCTGCAGGACTACACCGTCTACAAGCTCGAGATTGCGGGCAACTATCACCTGGCGCGCCTGTGCTTCGACACGCTCTCCAATCAATCCATGACATTTCACACCAGCCGCTTTGGCGGATCGCTTGTGAGCCAGACAAGCCGTTTTATGAGCGGCTACACGGGTCTGGTCGACGTGACGGTGTATTCGCTCATCCCCACCATCACCTCGGTCATCTGCACCGTGGCCGCACTCGCCCCGGTGGTACCGACGTTTACCGTGATCCTGGTGTGCATCATGGTCGTCTACATTGCGTTTGTCTGGCTTATGTACAAGCGCATCATGCCGCTTTCGGCCGCGACGTCCGCCGCGCAGAACAAGCTCTCGGGCGTGCTCTCCGACGCGGTCACGAACATCTTGGCCGTCAAGACCTGCGGGCGCGAGGACTTTGAACGCGATCTGTTCGACGCCGCCGATCGTGCCGCGCGCGACGCCGAGACGGTCTCGATGCACGCCATGATGCAGCGCAACTTTACGACCTCGGGCCTCATCGTCATCACCATGGCCGTGGTGAGTGTGTTCGTGGCGGGCGGCAACGCGTGGTTTGGCATTTCGGCCGGCTCGCTCGTCATGATCTTTACCTACACCTATAACCTCACCATGCGCCTGAACTACGTAAGCTCCATGATGCAGCGCATTAACCGCGCGCTGGGCGATGCGGCCGAGATGACGCGCGTGCTGGACGAGCCACGTTTGGTGGCAGATGACCCGGACGCCCCTGAGCTCAAAGTGACCGAGGGCGCGATTGATTTTGAGCACCTGAGCTTTGCGTACCGTGACGCTGCGGCGGGCGAGAGCGTGTTCGATGACCTGACACTTCATGTGGCGGCGGGCCAGCGCGTGGGCCTGGTGGGCAAATCGGGTTCGGGTAAGACGACGCTCACCAAGCTGCTGCTGCGCCTGGACGATGTTCAGGGCGGCCGCGTGCTCGTGGACGGTCAGGATGTCTCGCGCTGTACGCAGCAGAGCCTGCGCCGCCAGGTTGCCTACGTGCCGCAGGAGGCGCTGCTGTTCCACCGCTCCATTCGAGAGAATATTGCCTACGGCCGCCCCGACGCCACTGATGAGCAGATTCGCGAGGCCGCGCGCCTGGCCAACGCCCTGGAGTTTATCGACCGCTTGCCCCGTGGCTTTGACACCATGGTGGGCGAGCGCGGCGTCAAGCTCTCGGGCGGCCAGCGTCAGCGCGTGGCTATCGCCCGCGCCATCCTAACCGACGCGCCGATTCTGGTGCTCGACGAGGCGACCTCTGCCCTCGACAGCGAGTCCGAGGCGCTGGTGCAGGAGGCGCTCGAAAACCTGATGCGTGGACGTACCTCCATTGTGGTGGCGCACCGCCTGTCCACCGTGGCGGCGCTCGACCGCATTGTGGTGCTGGCCGATGGCGAGATCGTCGAGGACGGCACGCATGCGCAGCTCGTCGAGGCGGGTGGCGAGTACGCGAGCCTGTGGAGCCGTCAGACCGGCGCATTCTTGGAGGCGTAAGCGTCTCGGACGTGGGACAATTGTGCCCATAAGTTTATTGTGCCGTTGAGCCGAGGAGTCGTTATGCCACGCGAGACCAATGCCGCCAAGCGCGAGCGCGCCATCGAGGTGTGTGAGCGCCTCAACCGTCGCTATGGCCCGGTCGAGTGCTTTTTGGACCACGAGAATCCCTTCCGCCTGCTGATCGCGGTGCTGCTTTCGGCGCAAACGACCGATGCACAGGTCAACAAGGTGACGCCGCGGCTGTTTGCCCAGTGGCCCACGCCCGAGGCCATGGCCGGGGCGAGCGTGGCTGACGTGGCAGACACCATCAAGTCACTCGGCTTCTACAAGAGCAAAGCCAAGCATGCCGTCGAGGCCGCGCAGATGATCGTCGCCGACTATGGCGGCGAGGTGCCGGCCGACATGAAGGAACTCGTGAAGCTGCCGGGCGTGGGACGCAAGACGGCGAACATCGTGCTCAACGTGGGGTATGGCATCGTGGAGGGCATTGCGGTGGACACGCATGTCAACCGCATTGCGCACCGCCTGATGCTGAGTCCCAAGACGCATGCAAAGGAGCCGCTCAAGACCGAGCAGGATTTGCTCAAGATTTTGCCGCACGAGTATTGGGAGTCGGTTAACCATCAGTGGATCACCTTCGGTCGCGAGATCTGCGACGCCCGCAAACCCAAGTGTGACGAGTGCCCGCTGGCAGATTTGTGCCCCAGCGTGCGCGTAGCGGGGTAGGGCGGAACGCATCTTCGTCTGGCGTTTTTTGCGGGGCTGGGTTTGCCCTTGAGCCGGAGTCCTCTCCATGCGCTACCATGACAGACAATGTATTTGACGTACGACCCGCCGAGCTTGCCCCGGCGGGCTTTTGGCGTTGCAATGCCGGAGGAACAGCATGCTCATTCACCGTATAGCCGCGCAGCTCTACACTGCCGAGGCGCTGCAGACCGTCGAGGCCGGACTCGATGCCGGCGAGGACGTGACGCTGGCTGTGTCGCAGTCGGGCCGCACGCTTATGGCGGCCGCCCAGTTTGCGCGCCGCCCGCGTCCCACGGTCTACATTGTGAGTGGCGAGGATGCGGCCGATCGCGCCGCGCGCAGCCTTGCCGCCTACGTGGGCCTAGCGCACGTGTGCCGTTTTCCCGAGCGCAAGGACTATCCGTGGCGCGAGCAGGCGCCCGACGATGCCGTGGTGGCGCAGCGCTGCGAGGCACTGGGACGCATCGTGCGCGGAGACAATTGCATCATGGTCGCCTCGGCTCGCGCGCTGCTGCGTTGTGTGCCGCCGGTCGAGAGCCACTATTGGGAGTCCACGACCTTTGCGGTGGGCGAGGAGATTCCCTTTGACGAGGTGCCGCAGCGCCTGGTGGGCATGGGCTACACCAATGCCGGTGCCGCCGATGCGCCCGGTCTGTTCCGCGTGCACGGTGACACCGTCGAGGTGTTTCCCGCGCAGGAAAAGGCGCCCGTGCGCATTGAGTTTTTCGGCGATGAGATTGACCGCATCCGCCGTATGGTGAGCTCCACGGGCCAAACCATCGGCAACGAGGACAGTATCGAGATCTTCCCCTGCCGCGAGCTGGCGCTTACCGACGATGCCGTCCACAACATGCACGTGGCGCTCTACCGTGCCAGCCAGGACGACAGCAAGCTGGCGGCGCTGCTCGAGATGGTGGATACGCGCATCGTCACGCCCGAGCTCGACCGCTTTTTGCCGGTGATGTACGGCCAGACCGTAAGCCCGTTGGCGCACGTGAGCGGCAAGGCACTCGTGGTTCTGTCCGAGCCGCGCTCGCTGTTCGACGATTGCCTGCGTGCCTACGAGGATATCGAGGCGCGTGCTGGCGAGGCAGGGATTGACCGGCTGGATGGCCTGTATGTACGTGCCCAGCAGCTCGATTTTGGTGCCCAGCAGCGCCTGAACTACGTGAGCCTGATCCGTGCCGGCGGCGCGGTGACGGCGGAGCTCAAGATTGAGCAGCCGGCCATTGCGGGCTCGGACAATCGCTTTATGACGCGCATTCAGGAAGTCGTGGGCAAGCGCTACGCCTGCGTGTTTGCCATCCCCGACCGCGGTGCGCGCGAGTCGATGGAGCTCACCTTTGGCGACGAGGGCATTACCTTTGAGGAATCGCTGACCGCGGCGCCCGAAAATGTCGGCGCTATCGGCGACCGCGTGCGCGTGGCAGCGGCGGATTCCGCCGACCGTGCCGCACGCCAGGAGGCCCATGCTTCCATTCGCGAGCGTAAGGCCGACGCGCTCAACGCCCGCTCGCTCGAGGCGGGCGCCGCGCAGGCTGCCGCCGGCGCTGCCGTGCCCACCATCTCGCGCGGGCGCGTGACCTTTGTTGACGCTGCCCTGCCGCAGGGCGTGGTGGTGCCCGACGCCAATTTGGCCGTGTTCTCGATCGCCGACCTCAATGCCCGCATGGATGCCAACCGCGCGCGCAGCCGCCGCAAGGTTGACATTACGCAGATCACCTTCCCGTTTAAGCCGGGCGACTACGTGGTGCACGCTACCCACGGCATCGCGCTCTTTAGCGAGATCGCGCGCCAGGAAGTGGGCGGCAAGGAACGCGACTACTTTTTGCTGGAATATGCCGATGGCGACAAGCTCTACGTGCCGCTCGAACAGGTCGACCGCATCACGCGCTACGTTGGCCCCGACGGCGACAAGCCGCGCCTGACCAGGCTCAACACCGCCGACTGGACGCGTGCCACCAACAAGGCGCGCAAGAACGCCAAAAAGCTGGCGTTTGACCTGGTCGACCTGTATACGCGCCGCTCGTCGATTACCGGTATCGCCTGTCCGCCCGATACGCCCGAGCAGATCGAGATGGAGGAGAGCTTCCCTTACGACGAGACGCGCGACCAGCTGGAGGCTATCGCCGACATCAAGGCCGACATGGAGGCGCCCAAGCCCATGGATCGCCTGCTCTGCGGCGACGTGGGTTTCGGCAAGACCGAGGTTGCCCTGCGCGCGGCGTTTAAGTGCGTGGACTCCGGCCGCCAAGTCATGGTGCTCTGCCCCACGACCATTCTGGCCCAGCAGCACTACGAGACGTTCTTTGAGCGCTTTGCCCCGTTTGGCCTCGAGGTCGAAGTGCTCAGCCGCTTCCGCACCCCGGCGCAGCAGAAGCGCGCGCTCAAGGCGTTTGCCGAGGGCACGATTGATGTGCTCATCGGCACGCATCGTCTGCTTTCGGCCGATGTGAACCCCAAGAACCTGGGCATGGTGATCATTGACGAGGAGCAGCGCTTTGGCGTGCAGCACAAGGAGCAGCTCAAGAACCTGCGCGAGCAGATTGACGTGCTCACGCTTTCGGCAACGCCGATTCCGCGAACCATGCAGATGGCCACGAGCGGCGTGCGCGACATGAGCCTGATCACGACGCCGCCGACCGGGCGCCGCCCCGTAATCGTGCACGTGGGAGAGTACGACCCCGACGTGGTGAGCGCGGCGATTCGCCTGGAGGTGGGCCGCGGCGGTCAGGTGTACTACGTGTCCAACCGCGTCAAGACCATCGACGACGCCGTGGCGCGCGTGCACGAGGCCGCGCCCGAGGCGCGCGTGGGCGTGGCGCACGGCAAGATGAGCCCGCGCGAGGTCGAGGATGTGATGATCGAGTTCGCGACCAAAAAGATCGACGTGCTCATCGCCACGACCATCGTGGAGAGCGGCATCGACAACGCGACCGCCAACACGCTCATCATCGAGGACTCGCAGCGCCTGGGTCTGGCACAGCTCTACCAGCTCAAGGGCCGTGTGGGCCGCTCTGCCACGCAGGCCTACGCGTACTTTATGTTCCCGGGCGAGCTGCCGCTCACCGAGGAGGCGACGGCGCGCCTGACCGCACTTTCCGAGTTCCAGGACCTGGGCAGCGGCATGCGCATCGCCATGCGCGACCTGGAGATTCGCGGTGCCGGCTCGCTTATGGGAGCCGAGCAGCACGGCAACCTGTCGAGCGTGGGCTTTGACCTGTTTACGCAGATGCTGGGCCAGGCCGTGGCTGAGGCGCGCGGCGATGACGACGCCGGCGTGGAGGCGGCGAGCGTGGGTATTAACCTGCCGGCCGACTACTTCTTGTCCGAGGAGTACCTGCCGGCGGTGGATCAGCGCGTGCTCGTGTACCGTAAGCTCGCAGCGGCCGAGGACCTAGAGAGCATCGATGAGGTGCAGGAGGAGACCGAGGCTGCGCATGGCGAGCTGCCGCTGGCGGGACTCAACCTGTTCAATCGCGCACGAATCCGCATTCGCGGCGAGCGCCTGGGGCTCGAGAGCGTCACGCTCAGCGGCGGCCGCATCACGTTTTTGGGCGTCGACGTGCCCAAGAAGGTGGCCTTTGAACTTAAGACCCGCTATGGCGCGGTGAACTTCCCCAAGAGCCGCAAGCTGTCGGTGCCCTACAAGGCGGGCACCGGTGCGGGCAGCGGCCTGGGTCGCGGCCTCGACGCCAACGACGGCACCGGCCCGGTGACGGCGGCGCTCATGCTGCTGCAACAGCTGGGTGCTAGTGATGATGACTAACGAGTAGGGGACGTGGCGGGACGAAGTCATCTTTGTCCCGCCATGTTGCAGGTTGATTCCAGGCCCATCGAAAGGAAAGCATGTTCGGATACATCTATAAGAAAGATGTCGCCATTATCGCGGTTGTCCTGTGTCTTTGTCTGGGCGCGGGCAGTTTCTTCGATTATCAGATCTCGAGCGCGCTGTTCAATATCGGCAGCATGTACGGTCGCTTTATCGAGGCCGCCGGCGAGCTGCCGTTCGAGCTGACGGCGAGCATCGCGGGCGTTATGCTCGTGCGCGCGGTGCGTCCCGACTCCAGGGGGAGCAAATGGCTCGCCGTGCTCGGCATCCTCGTCAACATTGGCCTGGCCGGCTACGAGATCGTTTCGTCCCTGCGGGTTGGCGGCAAACTCATCGCGGTTCAGTTGGTGCTGACGTTTGTGCTGGTCATCGCCGCTAACCTTGTCGTCTATCGCCTCACGCGCACGACCGAGCCCGACGAGCTCACGCGCTGGGCATTGATGGTGCTTGTCGTGTGGGTCGCTCAGGCCATCATCCTCAACGTGATTGTCAAGCCGCTGTGGTCGCGCCCACGCATGCGCGTGATCGAGGTGACGCAGGGACTCGAGTTTCAGCCGTGGTGGGTGATCGGCAACCCCGACAAGTGGGCCTATATTGCCGCCGGTGTAGTCAAGGACGGCTTTAAGTCGTTTGCGAGCGGACACACGGCGCACGCGGCAATCGGCCTCATGCTCGCGGGGCTTCCCGCGACGGCCTTTAAGGAAAAGCCGTCGCGCCGTCGTGTGGTCTTTTGGACGGCGGCTGTGGTCGCGGCGCTCGTCGCGTTTGGCCGCATCGTGATCGGAGCGCACTTTTTGAGTGACGTGAGCTGCGGTTTTGCTCTGGTATTGGCACTTGAGTGCCTTGCCGCGCGCATTGCCTATCCCAGCGGCGTACAATAGCTCCGTTTGAATCATCTGGCCGATACCCGGTAAGAGAGGATTGCCATGCTCGCGTTCAACAACGACTATTCCCACGGCGCACACCCAGCGGTGCTGCAGGCGCTCGTCGACACCAATATGGAGCCGCAGCCCGGCTACGGTACCGATGCACATACCGAGCGTGCCAAGCAACTTATTCGCGAGGCCTGCCAGGCGCCTGACGCCGACGTGTTTTTCCTGGTGGGCGGCACGCAGGCTAACGCGACGGTGATCGACATGCTGCTTGCGCCGTACGAGGGCGTCGTTGCTGCCGAGACTGGCCACGTTGCCTGCCACGAGGCGGGCGCCATCGAGTTTGGCGGCCACAAGGTGCTCACCATCCCCGGCTACGAGGGCAAGATGCACGCCGAGGACCTCGAGAACTATATCCAGGTGTTCTACGAAAACGAGAGCTACGAGCACACGGTGTTCCCGGGTGCCGTGTACGTGAGCCTATCGACCGAGTACGGCACGCTGTACTCCAAGGCCGAGCTCGCGGCGATTCACGCAGTGTGCCAGAAGCGCGAGATTCCGCTGTTTGTGGATGGCGCCCGCCTGGCCTATGCGCTGGCGGCCGATGAGTGCGACATTACCCTGCCCGAGCTGGCGCAGCTGTGCGACGTGTTCTACATCGGCGGCACCAAGTGCGGCGCGCTCTGCGGCGAGGCTGTGGTGTTCTGCGGCATGCGCGCCCCGGCGCATCCCATTCCGCGTATTAAACAGCATGGCGCGTTGCTGGCCAAGGGCCGCCTGACGGGCGTGCAGTTTGAGGCGCTCTTTAGCGACGGTCTGTATTTCGAGATTGGTCGCCAGGCGATCGAAACCGCGCAGGCGCTTCGTCGCGTACTGCACGAGCGCGGCTACCAGTTCTTCTTGGAGACGCCGACGAACCAGCAGTTCGTGATTCTGCCCAACGAGGACATGGCGCGCATTCGCGAGCATGCCTCGATCGAGTACTGGGAAAAGTACGATGAGACCCACACGGTGGTGCGCTTTTGCACCAGCTGGGCCACGACGCAGGAGGATATCGACGCGCTGGCGGCGGTTCTGTAGCCTGATGTAATGACGAGGGGCCGCCTTGCGCTAGGTTTGGCGCAAGGCGGCCTTTGTTTTTGAGGGAGAAGGGTTGTATGACCGAGATGTCCGAGCCGACGATTCGCCTGGCGATGCCCGATGACGCGCCGGCGTTGCTTGCCATCTATGAGCCGTATGTGCGCCAGACGGCGATTACCTGCGAATACGAGGTGCCGAGCGTTGAGGAGTTCGCCGGGCGCATCGAGCGTACGCTCAAGCGCTATCCGTATCTGGTGATGGAGTTGGACGGGCGTCCGGTAGGCTATGCCTACGTGAGTCCGCTTAACAGCCGCGAGGCGTACGACTGGTCGGTCGAGACGTCGATCTACCTGGCGCGCGATGTACGCCACGGCGGGCTGGGCCGCAAGCTGCACGATGCGCTCAAGCAATGCCTGATCGCGATGGGCATCACCAACATGTGCGCCCTCATCGCCGTGCCGCACGATAAGGACGACGAGTACCTGACGCACAACAGCCAGGATTTCCATGCCCATATGGGATATCGCCTGGTGGGCGCTTTCGATCGCTGCGCCCAAAAGTTCGGCCGCTGGTACGACATGTGCTGGATGGAGCTGGTCCTGGCTGAGCGCACACCCAACCAACCCAAACCAATCTGGTTTCCCGACCTCCCCAAACCCACCATTTAGGGACAGGTTTATTTTGGCAGGTTAGCCGATGGGTTCGGTGTATTTGGCGCGGTCGGTGCGCTGGATGCGCTTGGAGACATGGAGCGGGCGGCCGTCGGTGTCGTAGACGTAGTCGGTGATCAGGATCAGCGCCTGCCCGCGCTCGACGTTGAGCAAAAACGCCTCGTTTTGCGAGGCATAGCACACCTCAAAGGTCTTATGCCCCTGTGCCGGTGCGCGATGGAACTCCTGTCGCAGCGTGGCGTAGAGTGAACCGTTAATATCGCGATCGATGAGCGTCTCGAAGCTTGGCGGCAGGTAGGTGGTCTCCAGGCACAGCGGCGCGTCGTCCAGGTAGCGCAGGCGGACAAGTTTGACGAGCTTGCTGCCCACGGCGGCGTCAAAGAACTTAGCTATGCTGCCGGCCGCCTTGGCAAAGCCCGAGTCCACGGTGCGCGTGGTGGGCTTCATGCCCTGGCCTTCGACCTGCTTGGTATAGCTCGAAAACACTAGGTTGTTCTCGTGGAGCGCGGGCGTGTCGGCCACAAAGGCGCCACGCCCGCGCTCGGTGCGCACCAGGCCCTCATCAACGAGCACCTTAAGGGCGTGGCGCACGGTGCTGCGCGACAGCCCCGATTCGTCCATGAGCTCCATCTCGGACGGCAGCTTGTCTCCGCGTGCGTAGATGCCGGCGGCGATGCGGTCGCGAAGCGTGCCCGCCAAGCGCTCGTATTGGCTCAGTTTCTTTTTAGATGAAGCGTTCATGCGATCAGCCTATATCTAACTTGTATGCTTATCTAAGCAAGCATGTATTCAACAGAACAATAAAACCGCTGGTATCGAGCTACCGAAAACCTTACCAGCAAAATTTCTAAGATAAATATAGCATACAACTAGTCGACATAACCAAAACATGTATGTAACTTGTATGCCATCGAGAGCATCAAACGAGAAGAAAGGCTGATGCACGATGACTACTCAGGAACAGGTTAAGGATGTCGTCTCCCAGGTTTTGGCTGACAAGGCAGACAAGGGCGGCATCAAGCGCGTCGTGTGGATTGGCGCTGGCGGATCCAACGGCGGCAACTATCCTGCCCAGTACTTTATGGAGCACGAGGCCACGCAGGTCGTGAGCTCCAGCTACACCAGCAACGAGTTCGTGCACGCCACCCCGGCCTACGTCAACGAGAACACCCTGGCCGTCGTCGTGTCTATGCGCGGCACCAAGGAGACCATCGTCGCCGCTCAGGTCGCCAAGGACCACGGCGCCAGCACCATCGCCATCTATGTTGACGAGTCCGGCCTCACCGAGGTCTGCGACTACAAGATCCAGTACGACAGCCTGGCCGTCGACGAGTCCTGCATGGGCCGTACCAACTCCGCCGTCGTGACCATGATCGCCATGGAGCTCACGCAGCAGACCGAGGGCTATGCCGAGTACGAGACCGCTATGGCCGCGTTCGACTTGGTCGATCCCATCTATCGCAAGGCCGTCGAGTACACCCGTCCTCTCGCTGCCAAGTGGGCCGAGCAGAACGCCGACAAGCCCTGCATCAACGTGATGGCTCAGGGCCCGCTCTTTGGTGCCGCCTACGTCTTTAGCATCTGCAACGTGCAGGAGATGCTGCAGATCGACTCCTGCACCATCAACACCTGCGACTTCTTCCACGGCCCCTTCGAGATCCTGGACAAGCGCACCTCGCTGTTCCAGCTCATCAGCGTCGGCCGCAGCCGCTGCAACGACGAGCGCGGCATCCGCTTCGTCAACCAGTACGGTGGCGAGCGCGTCTATCAGCTCGACGCCAAGGAGCTCGGCCTCAACGACATCAAGGACAGCGTGAGCGAATACTTCAACCACCTGATCTTTGCCCCGATCCTCAACAACGTGTATATGCGCGCGCTCTCTGCCGTCACCCACAAGGACTATATGACGCGCCGCTACATGTGGAAGCTTGAGTATTAGTTACGCGGTTTTACCAAACGCCGTAACTGCTCGACGCTGCGCGGGCCGCATTTGGACAATCTGACGTTCAACTTCAAGGGCGCGACCAGAAGGTCAGCGCCCTTTCGTTTCACGTCACCTTGTCTCAAATGCGGCCCGCTCGCTCATATGACCCAATCCGCTGTCAAGAGCCACAATGGCCCCGCCGA
>CABSMQ010000047.1:0-16755 GCA_902478965.1 uncultured Collinsella sp.
GTTCATGGCCGACGGCCAGATCGTGGAAACCGGCACGCCCGACGAGTTCTTCGACCACCCCCAGACCAAGCGCGCCCAGGACTTCCTCAACTCCATCAAGGGTCACTAGCCAGCCACCCCGTGGGACAAATCCATCGGAAGCGTTGTCCCACGTCTCTCATGCGCCCTGTCACCTTCAGATTCGAAAGCAACACCTATGATCGGAACCCGCACCTCATCGTCCTACACCCCGCACGTCGACGTCGCCCCCGCCGACCGCCCACTCATCCTCGTCGCACCGCGCTGGGAAGAGGCAAAGCCGTTTTTAAGCGAGACACTCTCCCCCAACGAGGAAATCGCAAGTGTCTTTGTCGACGCCATTCTTGCCGCCGGCGGCCTGCCGCTGCAGATGTCCATCACCGAGGACATTGAGGTTATCCGTCATTACGTCGATATCGCCGACGGCATCGCTATTCCCGGCGGCCCGGACGTCAACCCCAAGCGCTGGGGCGACGAGCGCCCCTACGACCCCACACTGTGCTGCGAGATTCGCGACCGTTTTGAGTTTAAGCTGGTTAACGAGGTGCTCCGCGCCAAAAAGCCACTCTTTACCACCTGCCGCGGCACGCAGCTGCTCAACGTCGCCACCGGCGGCACCCTGTGCATGGACGTGCCGAGCCTGGGTGCGCGCGAGGGTCGCACGCAGTGGCGTCACACCCACGTGCTCAACGATCCCGTGCACCCCGTCGAGGTCGTGCCGGGCTCGCTGCTGGAACGCGCGGTTGGCGGGCACAGGCTAATCCAGACCAACTCCGCACACCACTGCTGCGTCGACCGTCTGGGTAAAAGCACGCGCTTGGTCGCCAAGGCAACCGACGGCGTTCCCGAGTGCATCGAAGTCGAAGGCCAGCCGTTCTGCCTGGGCGTACAATGGCACCCTGAGTACACGTGGAAGACGCTCGAGACCGACTTTAACCTGTGGAAGTCGTTTGTCGAGGCAGCGGCCAAGGTTAAGCAGGCCCGCTAGCCCGCAAACCACTCAGTTTAAAGCCTCCTATGCCAGGTGGGCGGACACCAGCCACGGTGCCCGCCCACCCTTGTATTTGGTATGCTCGGTATGATTATCCCTCACAAACAATCAAAAAAATCTCGACCGTAATCGGTCGACGGTAAAGCAAATGGCAAAAACGCTTGCTACGTTTATTAGGCAGTCAATTAGAATCGAAATGCATTGACTATTCCCCAACGGGGTCACGCCACAAATCCACATGAGCATCGAGGCTGGAAGCGGAAGCATGGAATTGGCCCCGAGCTGTATGTAGATCGCTACAACGTTGACAAGCAACAGCATGCCAATCGGACCGAAGCCGGACCCAAAATAGGAAACAGCAATCACGCAAGAGACCACGTATGCAAGGCAGACGACACTCGCCAGAAGAAGTCGATAGCAAAAAATATTCAGGTCGAAATACTGCTGAGCATCTAAAACGATCGCGCAGTTAAGGCGGTACAAAACGACACTCGACAGGATAAACGCGCCCAAAAGGGCAAAAGAAGACAGCACCACTCGCGCAACGATAGCGCACACACGCTTCCCTCCCCGAGCCTCCGACAACCCCCACGGTTCCTCAATAAAGCCCGAACTGACAAAGCGCGGCACAATGCAAGCCGCGATGAACGGAAAGAACAATGCATGAGCCAACGGGGCTACGTTGAACAGCAGACCGCGAAAAACCTCTGCATTACCAAATAGAAGGACATCCTCTGCCGATAGCCGAAGCGTCGGGTCTGGGAAAAAGCCCAAGAAACTGTTCTCACGGAGGCTACAGAACCACATCGGGAAAGAATTAATCTGCAACACCACCATGCACGCATAAATTACCAGGATTAAGGCGTACGTCCATTTGCTCACATGCTTCAATTCTGAATGGAGGAATCTTTTAATCTGACGAGCCATTGAGCACACCCCCAGCGCGAAAGTTCACGAGAGCGTAAATCAAAACCGATAGACAGCTGGCTGCCACGCCATATCCCAGAAGCGTCAGCTGCCCCATATCGCTATACCCAAGGGCACATCCGACTCCAAGGTACGGTCCCGGAAGGAGCAAGATCCATCGCAAGGATGGTATAGGCGCCTGGAGGAAGGTTCCGTAGAGCGTCAAGCTCATGACAAATCCGATTATTACCACAGCCCCGCTAAATACGGCGCTGCCTGTAATCCGATAGATGGTCGTCGTCTCCAACGCAACCGATATCACCAATACGGCGTTGACTATCATTGCAGGCAAAAATGCAGTCAGCATACTATGCGCATAGTTTCGCCCTCCACGTGTTATCGCTATTGCAAACAGAAGAAGGCAAAGCGCACTATATGCTGCGCCGATTATTAAAGCAGACGAAAGTACATGTGCCAGAGTCCCGTTAAAGCGGGTAAGACCTCTTGCTGAAGAAAATCGGTGTCCCTCTTCATAGCCGCGCTCCTGTAAAATCGCCAGGCAAACGATGAGCGGAACGAACAGAGACGTGCCGGCAAAAGCACTGCGCACAAGGGACTCATCGGGTGCAGAAGGATCGATTACATTCCAGCAGAAACCAATATCCTCCCCAAAAACGCTATTGCCAAAGGCGAGCAACGTTGTTCCGTTTTTTAGAAAGACACCGAAGAGAAGGCCGAACGCCAGAATAAGCGCAAGACCAAACTTCGCCGGAAACATCCTGTGCAAACGCATCATATCTGCCTTTATGGGATGGATCGCCCGCTTCATAGCGAGACCGCCTTCATCAAGCGCCTGTAATACTCTTTTAGGGACGACGCCTCATCCCTTATGACGTCCATCGATTCCTTTTTCAGCAGTTCGCCGTCATGAATAAACACGCAACTTGTTGCAACTGATGCCAACTCATCCAAATCATGGCTAGAGATGAGCATGGTCTTACCCTGTTCTCGATTCAATCGACCGATAAGGGCCCATATACTCTCGATGCCCAGCGGGTCCAATCCATTTGCCGGCTCATCGAAAATTAGTACGTCGGTGTCGCCCAACAAAGCCGTAGCTATATCCAGCCGCCGTTTCATTCCCAGAGAAAAACTGTTCACGCTCTTTTTCTCTTCGACGTCCAGCCCGACTAGGCTCAAAACGCGAGGAATCTCACGATTCGCATCAAGCCCCCATTCCGCACATCGGATCCGAAGATTCTCAGCCGCACTGAGGGATTGGTATGCTCCGCAGGAATCTGGCACATAGCCGACACGCGTCCGCATCAGGCTCAGCTCTTTTTTCGACTTGCCCCCAAAGAGCTCCACGCTCCCCGACGACGGCTCGCAGAGGCCCAAGACGATTTTAATAAGCGTGCTTTTGCCCGCACCGTTTGCACCAACAAGGGCAAGGAGCTCAGACTGATGCACCTCGAAGGAAACGTCATGCAAAACGCGCCGTTTCCCGTAGCGCTTTGACACCTTTGATAACTTTATCGCTGATGCGTTCATCGGCCTCCCGTTCTGCTTGATAGCAAAACCGCTCATATCGTTCCTTCTTTTCTTTATCGTTTTTCATAGTTGTTATTGTTTTTCGATAACTCATATTTGTCAAGGTAATCTAAAAGAAAGAACCCGTGTTAGACACGGGCCCCTTTACGCTGATATTTCGTTATAGTTGTTCGCTTTATGCTACTCGTCGCTCAAATCTACAGCAAAGACTGATGTCGGAAGCAACGCCTCATTGCCTCCGCCGTCCCGCATCTGCCTCACGACATTTTTTGCACGCTCAACAATAAGCTCCTCAAGCTCTTTCTCGCTCACGCGCTGAATAATATCTCCCGGTTGACAGTCAAGTTCATCGCAAATATCGAGAAGCGTCTTAAGGCGAATAGCTTTAATTTTTCCGTTTCTTAGCTTAGAAATATTAGCCGGAGTATGCCCCGTGGCACGAATCAGATCAGCACTGGTCTTTCCGGTCTTAAGTAGCTGCGTCTCAAGCTCGATGATGAGATAGCTCATGCTTCCTCCTACACAAGCTCGTCAGACTGCTCTTGGAGCAGCGAGGCATAACTCCAGATCACCGAGATACACAGACAGACAGCCGCGCCGATAAGCGACCCCGCATCAAAGGCAACGCCTTGGCAAATCTCAATAACGAAGGAATGAGGCACGACGTAAAGCTCCAGCCCACCAATGGTAAGATTGACCGATCCGTAGGCACCAATAAGCGAAACCGCGGCGTTAACAGCAAAGGCAAGCGCAAGAACACGGATAAGCCGCACATGCGTCTTGGTAAAGGGCGAGACGCCTCGCGAGATGTTACGGCTGATCCCACACAGAACGACAAGCGAAATACCCACGACGAGTGCCAGGCACAGTCCGCTTGGGATAACGATGCACCCGCCATCGAGAAGCGTCACGACGCCGAAAGAATCGACAGAGGCAACGTTTGCAACCGTATACCAGATCACGTAAACAACCAACGCGGCAAAAGCGACGAGCATCCCTGCAAAAACGGCTGCCATGCAAAAGCCAAGCTTCCTGATATTTTCGCCCGCTTTGGCCATACGCTGAACGCTGTTAGACATACACTCACCCTCATCGACTCTATCGTTATTCGAACAGTTTATCGAACAACGATATTGATTGCATGCGGAAAGCCCCGCCAGTGCGCATAGGCCATTTACTAACCCGGAGGGGTGAGCGTGGATTTTTGGACACATATCGAACGAGAGTGGATAATCTCCCACTTTGAGGCCGCCACCGGGCCTAAAACGGGAGATTATCCACTCTCATAGTCATCAAGGCCCGCAAGCTCTTATTCGGCCGCCTCGCGCAGGGCCGACATCGTTGCCGCATATTGCTGCTGCAACGCATGCATTCCCTCGCGAGCGCCGTCAACGGCATCGGCGCCGCGCAGCGCCTCGGTCACCACGACCGCCGGCTCGTACAGATTATCGAATCCCAGGTTCTGGCTCACGCCCTTGAGCGTGTGCGCTGCCATAAACGCACCTTCGGCGTCTCCCGCCGCCATGGCGGCCTCCAGCTTGTCCATGCTCTCGTCATCCAAAAACTTGAGGGCAAAGCGGGCAAGCATTTCCTCGCCCATCAGCCGAGCGCACGCGTCGTCATAATTGGCGCCGATCTTCTCATACGCCTCACGCATGGAAATCATGGATTAAAACTCCTTTGGTCAAACTAAATCGTGGGAAACGCGACAACGTCGGCGGGGCGCGCCAACGTCTCGGCAATTTGGTCTTGCACCTCGAGCAAACAGTCGAGCAGCAACGGGTTAAAGGTGCCGCACTTACCGTCCAGAATCATCTTGATCGCTTCCTCGTGCGGGATAGCGTCCTTGTACACGCGCACGCTCGTCAGGGCATCGTACACGTCGGCCACCGAAACCACCTGTGCGGCAATGGGAATTTCGTCGCCCTTAAGGCCATCGGGATAACCCTTGCCGTCCCAGCGCTCGTGGTGCCAACGCGCAATCTGGTACGCATATTCCATAAGCGCATTGCCGGCGTGATGGCTACCCAGCTCACGCAGCATGTCGGCGCCGATCGTGGTATGCGTCTTCATAATCTCGAACTCCTCGGGCGTAAGGCGCCCGGGTTTGTTGAGAATCGCATCGTCGATCGACATCTTGCCAATATCGTGCAGCGCCGAAGCCAGGGCAATCGTGGAGCGTTCCTCATTGTCAAGGAAGATGGTGCCGCTACGCTGGACTAGACAGCCAAGCAGCAGCTCGGTCAGCTTTTCGATGTTCGTAACGTGCCTGCCGCTCTCGCCATTGCGAAGCTCCATGACGCCGGCCATGATGTCGATGAGCATGCGACTGTTCTTGACGCGCTCGTTGTACTGCTGGGACAGCAGGCTCGTCAGGCGGCGCTGTTTGGCGTATAGGCGGATGGTGTTGCTTACACGGCGGCGCACGACACGGGAGTCAAACGGGCGGTTGATATAGTCCGAGGCGCCTAGCTCGTACGCGCGCAGAACCATATCATCGGAATCTTCGCTCGAAATCATGATGAAAGGCAGATTGTCGATACCCGATCGGCGCGACAGGTCGGCCAGCACCTCAAAGCCGCTTATGCCCGGCATGACAATATCCAGCAGCACGAGCGACAACTCATCGCCATAGCGGTCGACCATGTCGAGCGCCGCGCGACCGTTGTCGGCCTCGAGGATGCAATACTCGTCCTTGAGCATCTCGTTGAGAATGGCTCGGTTCATCTCGGAGTCATCGACAATAAGCACCAAAGGCTTTTCGCTTTGGAAGGCCTCGATGGAATCGGCATCGGTCACGACCGTACCGGCTTTTGCCTTAGCGCGGCTCAATAACTGGACAGCGCGGCCAACGCCCTCATCGACCGTCTCGCCATGAATGCGAACGCCACCAACACATGCCGTCAAGCTCACGTACTCATGGCCCGGAACAATCGTGGCATGAACGGCATCGGACACCTGATGCAGGCGTCGGGTGAAGTCATCGGAGGGAATATTGGGCATGACGACCACAAACTTGTCGCAGCCATAGCGTACAAGCTCGTCAGTCGAACGAATTCCGCTGCGTATGGCCGTCGCCACGGCACCGAGCGCAAGGTCGCCGGCATGACGGCCACACGTATCGTTGAAGACCCTAAAATCGTCAAGGTCGATCACCGCAACGCCGGCATTCATGCGGGCGCTACGGAGCTTTTCCTCGTAATATCGGCGATTGCGCACGCTCGTCAGCACGTCGGTGTAGACAAGGTCCTCTTCTGCAGCCTCTTGTTCATCGATCGGACGCACCATCAGCAAGACACGAGGCTCACCCTCGACCTTTAGAGGGCGTAGGCGAGCGCGGTACTCAACACCATCGTTGAGCAGTTGCTCCGACACCTCATCGGAGTCTGCCAAAGCCTCAAGACTCGACTGACGCAGACAAGGGCAGCGATCGCCGGCGAGCAGGCAGTTAGGCTCGCTCTTAATCTGATCGGCCGACAGCAAACGCACCACGGGGTAGGTCTTCGCGACGCGGGCGACCTCAGCGGCAGCCTCCTCGTCGGTTAGATTGACCTCGTGATTATTGAGCATATGGGGCCCTTTCGATAGTTTCGCATGGTAGCGGTGGGTTCCAAATGCTACAAGGGTAACACCTTGCCGATGCAGGTAAGCACGTGAATGCTGTTACATTTTTATGACCTGGCAAACGGTGGTAATGGAGCCGCGGGCGCGTGGTTATTGGCGCATTCGTTAACAATGACGAAACGCTAACAGTCCCCCTCCCCGCAGGTCATCGAGCGTTCTAACGCTCCAAGACATCGCGAACGGCGTTTGCCGCCGTAACGGGGCGATCGCGCAAACCGTTATGCGCGCCCGGGATCGTCACAAGGGGGCAATCGAGATATTCGGCAGCCGCTCGCGTACCAGCCTCGCGGGGTGTACCAACCGAAAGCTCGCCCAAAAACACAGCCGACACCGCCTTTGATTCGCGGGCGCGCTCCCAGTCGGGAGCATATGTCATATTTGTTCCGTATTCATTGGCCATAAAGCAACGACCATTGCGCAGGGCATGCTTGGCTTCCGCTTCGGTCGTCCCAGGAGCCTCGGGGTCCAAGTCGCCGAGAGCTCCCAAGAAAAGCCGAAGCGCCCTTGAAACCTTTCCAGCCGCAATCATATCGAGCAAAATCGGAGCTGCGCCCATGCCGACGCCTTCGGCCGACACAGCCGGCTCATGCAGAATCGCACGGGCGACGAGATGGGGTTCGGTGCGAAGAAGCTCCAGCGCCACCAACGTACCGGCGCTGTGCGCAAGCACATTTGTCGGAGCGCCAACGTGTTCGATCACGGCCTGCAGGTCGGCGGCCTGAGCGGCAAGATCATAGCTGCCGTCTGCCGCTTCGCTGCTGCCGCCACAGCCGCGGCGGTCGTAGGCAATTACGCGGTAGTTGCGACTGAGCTCACATGCGATGCCGTCGAAAAATGTGCCGTCGACACAAGCGCCGTGCACGCACACCAAGGCAGGAGTATCAGGCGACACATCCGGGCCGGCATATTCGCGACAGGCAATCGTAGTGCCCGCATTCTCGACCGTAAAATCCATGTTGTGCCCCCATCATCAACGCCCATCCAGTTGCGCGTCAGTACGGCTGGATAGACCCGCATTGCTTTACGCCTTGTTAACAGATTAACTTTACCCGACCCGAGGCTTTTCATGACACGGCATAATGAGCGACGTGAAAAACGAAACTTGTAAAGCAAGAGCCCGCACCCTGCTTTGGAGCCGATGCTATGCTTAGGCACAATTGTCTTGAGGAGCATATGCCTATGTCTACGTTTTTGAATGCCAGCCCCATCTTTGGGCCCGTTCGCAGCCGTCGCCTTGGTCTCTCGCTCGGCGTCAACATGATGCCGGCCAGCGGCAAAATCTGCACGTTCGACTGCATTTACTGCGAAAACGGCCTCAACGCCGAGCGCCCCTGTCACGAGCCGTACAACACAGCTGCCGTGGTACTCGACGCGCTCGAGGCAAAGCTGCGCGAGATGGCAACCGAGGGCGAACTTCCCGATGTGATCACCTTCGCAGGCAACGGCGAGCCCACCGCCGCACCGGAGTTTCCGCAGGCCATCGCCGGCGCCGTCGCGCTGCGCAACGAGCTTGCCCCAAACTCCAAAATCGCCGTGCTCTCCAACGGTACGCGCGCCGACCGCCCCGAGGTGCACGATGCGCTCATGATGGTCGACGACAACATTCTTAAGCTCGATACCGCCGACTCGGCGTTTATCCAGCTGCTCGACCAGCCCGTTGGCCCCTACGACGTCGAGCACCAGATCGAGACGTTCGCAAGCTTTGACGGTCACGTTATTATCCAGACGATCTTTTTGAACGGCGAGTATCAGGGCAAGCTCATCGACAACACCGGCGAGGAGTACGTCGCCCCCTGGCTCGCGGCGCTCGAGCGCATTCGCCCACAAGAAGCGACCATCTACACGGTGGCGCGCGAGACACCGGTCGCCGGCCTTGCCAAAGCGGCGCCTGAGGTGCTCGACGCCATTGCCGCGCGCGTGCGCGCCATCGGCATTCCCTGCCAGGTGAGCTACTAGCAAAACCACGCAGCAGCCAGTGTCCGCCATCCCGCTCCATCAGTTGCGGTGATATAGTTCCTATTTATGCTGTTAAACCGCTTAAATCGGAACTATATCACCGCAACTTTTATGGACGCGTGGGTGGGCTATACTAGCTGCGGATGAAAGGAAGTTAGCCATGTTTGACAACGGACCTGTGCCCGGCCGCAACGACGCTTGCTGGTGCGGCAGCGGCAAAAAATATAAGAAATGCCATAGCGCCTTTGATGAGCGCCTTGAGCGCCTGTGGGAAGAGGGCTGGGAGGTCCTGCCCCGCACGCTCTACAAGACACCCACCGATATCGAGGGCATCAAGCGCTCGGCCGCTATCAACGTGGGCGTGCTCGATTACGTAGGCGAACACATCGCCGCGGGCATGACCACCAACCAGATCGACCAGATGATCTACGACTACACCGTCGAGCACGGCGGCACGCCGGCCGACCTCAACTACGAGGGCTACCCCAAAAGCGTGTGCACATCGATCAATGATGTGGTCTGCCACGGCATTCCTTGCGACACGGACGTGCTGCACGAGGGCGACATCATCAACGTGGACTGCTCCACGATCCTGGACGGTTACTTTAGTGATTCGAGCCGTATGTTCTGCATCGGCGAGGTCTCGGCCGAGCGCCAGCGCCTGGTCGAAGTCACCCGTGCCAGCGTGGAGGCGGGTCTGGCGGCCGTCAAGCCATGGCTACCACTGTCCGTTATGGCCGAGGCCGTGCAAAAGACGGTCGAGGACGCCGGCTTTAGCGTGGTGCGCGAGTACGGCGGACACGGCATCGGTAAGGAGTTCCACGAGGACCCGTTTGTGGGCTTTACCACCGAGGCGCCCGATGTGGACACCATCATGGCTCCGGGCATGGTCTTTACCATCGAGCCCATGGTCAATGCCGGAGCGCCCGACATCAAGATCAGCAAGGGCGACGGCTGGTGCGTGCGCACCAAGGACGGTAGCGATTCGGCCCAGTGCGAGGTACAGCTCGTGGTGACCGAGGACGGCTACGAGCTGCTGAGCTGGTAGCCGTGGATGCGCCGGATGCTGACGGGCACACTCGTCTTGCATCCGGCGTTTTCATTTGAACGTTTTGCCTGATAAAACCTGCCAAAATAAACCTGTCCCTTTTTGGCAGGTCGAGCGGAGAGGACTGCTTGTGAACATCCTGGTTTTGCTGCCCGTCAACGACCGTCACCGCGCGATCCTTGAGTCGAGCGCTCCGGGCGAGGACTTTATCTACACGAGCGCCGATGCCGTCACGCGTGAGCAGGTCGCCGACGCCGACGTGATCTTGGGCAACATAGACCCCGCCCTGCTTACCGCGTGCGAGCACCTCCAGCTGCTGCAACTGCAGACCGCGGGCTATGACGATTACCTGGCCGCCGGCACCGTGCCAGCCGACGCCAAGCTTTCCTGCTCGGTGGGCGCCTACGGCCAAGCCGTGAGCGAGCACATGTTTGCCATGGTCCTTTCCATGATGAAGCGCCTGCCCGGCTATCACGACTTGCAGCGCGAGCATCGCTGGGAGGATTTGGGGTCGGTCACCTCGCTCAAAAACGCCAATGTGCTGGTGCTGGGCGCAGGCGATATCGGCGGCCACTTTGCCACGCTATGCCGCAGCATGGGCGCGCACGTCCGCGGCATCAAGCGCCATCCGCTCGTCTACCCCATTGTATTTGAGGACATGGACGGCATGGATGCCCTACCCGAGCGCCTGGCCGAGGCGGACGTTGTCGCATCCTTTATGCCCAGCACGCCCGAGACCCGCGGCCTGGCGAACGCCGAGTTCTTCGCCGCGATGAAACCGGGCGCCTTCTTTGCCAACGGCGGCCGCGGTGACCTCGTGGTTGCTGACGATCTGGCTGCCGCTCTTGAGTCCGGACACCTTGCCGGCGCCGCGGTCGACGTCACCGACCCCGAGCCGCTGCCTGCGACAAGCCCCCTGTGGGATGCGCCCAACATGCTCATCACGCCGCACGTCTCGGGCTGGTTCCACCTGGCCGCCACGCTCAACAACGTCGTCGACATCGCCGCGGAGAACCTGCGTCACCTGCAGGCCGGCGAAACTTTACGTTGTTGGATCGAGCACTAGATTGTTCCGGCGTTTTACCAAACGCCGGAACCCCTCGACGCTGCGAGCCCCATGGGTTCCGCCGTTCTAACGAACGGCGGACCGGTCGACGCTGCGAGCCCGCCGTTTGGCCAATCTGCCGTTCAATTTCAAAGGCGCGACCAGAAGGTCAGCGCCTTTTCATTTCACGGCACCTTGTCTCAAACGGCGGGCTCTCGCTGACTTTTGTTCGACCTGCGGCACTTTGCTGGCGCGGCCCTACCTGTGGGCTCTCGCTGGCCATTATTCGACCAGAGGGGTCTAGCGCTATTTAAGTGTTGTTAGATAGTTTCTTGCGTTTTCGACGTTCATTGCTGCGACGGGCGCATGCGAACAGAGCTTGACATCGTTGGTGACCAGTAAATCTGCTTGGGAGCGTATCGCTGCCGCAATGATTAAATCGTCTTCGTAATCGCTATGGAGATTACGCTGCTTGCTCGCCATCCATATGTCACTCAGGTCGCAGGGTACTGGCGTGGCAAGTTGCGACAGCACGCTAAGACAATCCCATGCAAGTGATGTCGCCGCCACGGCGGCATCTTGGGATAGTGAGCCATGCTCTCGCCGATACCATGCCTTATGTTCACTTGAAATCAAATAGAACAGGTCTTTGGACGATGTCGCCGCATACAGCAAATCCACCTGCGCCGTGCATGCATCGCGTAAAAACTCAATCGCCGCCGAACGACCACGTCGTGGGGGAATGAAGTAATCGAGCCACACGTTGGTGTCAACCAAGATGCGCTTTAGAGCCTCACTCATAGAGCCAGCTCATCTCCTCGCCATAGCGATCCGCATAGGCATTCCGTTTGAGCTCTTCGTCGTCCGATGGCTGAGCCCTGACCATATCGATTCCCGACTCACGGCAAGCGGCAGCGAACAGCTTCGATCCCTGATCCATGAGCTCGAGTTTACGTTTGGCGGCCTTTTCGCGCTCGCGCTGTTCCGCCCGGGCACGACTGGGCAGCAGGATATCCTCGAGCGCACCGGGGCGATCGGCCAGCGACGCTGCAAGCTGCCAGAGCGCTCGCACCGCTTGGCTCGGCGTCATACCGGCCCTGGAGAGAGCGGCGTCCCCACTCCTTTTAAGATCGGCATCGAGACGTACGTTGATCTGAGCGGCTGTTGTGGTCATAACCCCTCCTTAATACTTTATAATTATCATAAAACTCTATGGTAAATACGTAAAGCATGTATAGCAATATATTAGTATTAGCCGTGCTCCGTGCACAAAAAGCCGCCGAGGCACATTGCACCTCGGCGGCTACGCATCACCAATCTAGTTCGGTTTCACCCTTTGCATTTGCCCAGATAAAACCTGCCAAAATGAACCTGTCCCTTTTTGGCAGGTTTTAGAGCTCCACGCTTTCGGCGCCGTTGATATGGAGGTCGCGCTCGTAGAAGGCGGTGAGGGCGCGGATGGCGTACATCACATCGCGTACGCCGCCGGTCTCGTAGCTTGAGTGCATGGCCAGCTGCGGCAGGCCCACGTCCACGGCGTGCATGCTCGCCTGCATGTTCGACAGGTTACCGAGCGTGGAGCCGCCGGCCATATCGCTCTTGTTGGCGAAGGCCTGCGTGGGCACATCGGCGTCATCGCAGATAGCCTGGAACAGCGCGCGGCTAAAGGCATCGGTGCAGTAGTGCTGGTTAGCGGCTTCCTTGATGACGATGCCGCCGTTGAGCACAACCTGGTTGCGCGCATCGCACTTCTCGGCGTGGTTGGGGTGCACGGCATGCGCGTTGTCGCAGCTCACGAGCATCGATGCGGCAAGGGCGCGATGATACGACTCGTCGTCAAAGCCCAGCGATCCGTTGATGCGGCGCAGCGCATCGGCCAAGAACGTCGACATGGCGCCCTGCTTGGTCTCGGAGCCAACCTCCTCGTTATCGAAGCAGCAGAAGACCGAGACGTCGTGCGCGTTCTCGGCGCCCAAAAATGCCTGTAGCGAGGTATAGGCGCAGGCCAGGTCGTCGAGCTTGGGCGTCGAGATAAACTCGTCTGCCCAGCCCCAAATGCGTGCATCCTGACGATTGACCAGGAACAGGTCGCGGCCCAGAATCTGCTCGGGCTCAACGTCCAGCTCTTCGGCAATCAGAGCATCAAAATCGCCCTGCTTAAGCTCACCGGCGCTAACGAGCGGGCACAGGTCAACGACTCGGTTGGGAGCAAAGCCCTCGTTGACGCCGCGGTTCATGTGGATGGCAAGGCTCGGGATAATAGCGACCTCGCGCTCGGTGGCAAGCAGACGGCTCTCAATACGGTCGCCCTCGCGCACCAGCACGCGGCCCGCGAGCGCCAGCGGGCGATCGAACCAGGTGTAGTCAATCATGCCGCCGTAGGCCTCGGTGTTCAGGCGCAGCGTCTCGCCCGCACCGTCAAGCTCGGGCACAGCCTTGACCTTAAACGTCGGCGAATCGCTGTGCGACGCCGTCAGTTGAAAATGATAGTCACCGGCAACGCCGTCCTCGCCCCACGTAGCAGCCAGGTCCTCGCCCACCTTAAAGGCAACAACGCTCGAGGTGTTGCGCTGCGTGTAATAACGCCCGCCCGGCTCGATGTCCCACGCCGCATTCTCGGGCAGGTAGATAAAGCCCGCCTCGTCGAGTTCGGCCATAATGGTCGCCGCCGTATGAAACATGCTGGGGCATGCCTCGATAAAGTCGATAAGGTCGTTGGCGGCCTCGATATCGTCGGCCGTCACATGCGCGCGCTCGGGCGTTTCCTGATCCGTCATGCTCTCCCCTTTCGCTGGGTTGATGGTCCCCTCCAGCATACCCCGATGTGCCAGCACCGCACTCTTCATTCCGTGCTTAATTCCGCGCCGCTCACCAAGTTGAGCCATCATGCCCGCGCTCCTTTTGCGACAATTGCGCTAACAGGACGAGAGGAGCCGTCATGAAGCCACGTAACATTGCCATCGCCTGCGGTGTCGCGGGAGTCACCGTCGGCCTTGCCGCTGCCGCTGGCATCGTTTACCGCAAGCAAATCAAGTCCGCCGCGTCGCTCAAACGCTTGACTGGCTACGCAGACGGCTATGACCTGTACGCAATCGACATCGCCTACGGCTACGATCTTGATCGCATCATCGCCGCTGGCGTGCGCGACGACCAGGCCTACATCGATGCTGTGGTGGCGCAGGTGTTGCCCGGCGTTCCAGCACATGTCCAGGCGCCCCAGTTTGCCTGCAGCGCCTTTGCTGCCATAGATGCCGAAGGCCGCGTGCGCACCGGTCGCAATTACGACTTTAAGGACGACACCTCGGCGCTGCTGGTGCGCAATCACCCACGCGGCGGCTATGCCTCCATCGGGTTTGCCGCCCTTAACAACCTGGGCGATAACACACCGCTTGACTCCGTCGCCGGACGCGCCGCCGCACTCATGGGCCCGTTTGCCCAGCTCGACGGCATCAACGAATGTGGCGTGTCCATTGCCGTACTCACCCTGGATTCCAAACCCTGTGACCAGGACACGCAGCGCCCCGTCATCAATACCTCGCTCGCCATCCGCCTGGTGCTCGACCGTGCCGCCACCACGCAAGAAGCTGTCGACCTGCTTTCCGCCTACGACATGCACGCCATGGCAGGACGCGATTACCACTTCTTTATCAACGACGCCGCCGGTGACGCGCGGGTGGTGGAGTGGGATCCGCGCGACCCCGACCGTGCATGCAAAGCGACCCCTGTTCGCCAGGTCACGAACTTCTACGCCTGCTATGGCGACGAAGTGCTGCCCAACCAAAAGAATGGCGAGCTGGGCCATGGTAAAGAGCGCGCCGTCGCAATCGCCGATGTCCTTGACGCCCATGTCGGCGCCCAAGACGAGGCAGTCGCTTGGAAGGCCCTACGCGCTGCGGCGCAAAAGCCCAATCCGGAAGACATCACCAGCAACACGCAGTGGTCGGTCGTCTTTGACAATACCGAGCCCGCTGCCGCCATCACGCTGCGCCGCCACTGGGGCAACGTCGATGCCTTCGCACTGTAAGGAGCCAGGCCCGTCGACCTTACGTTCCCTGACGTTGCTTACATTTCCATACGCTTGAGCTAACACGTTTTACCCCCGTATCAACAGTGTGCGGGGGTAAACTTATGCGCATGTTATAACTTGCCCGGAAGGATTCATCATGCTCAGGATCGGTCTTCTTACCAGTGGCGGCGACTGCCAGGCGCTCAACGCCACCATGCGCGGCATCGTCAAAACGCTTATGACCAATAGCGAAGAACCTATCGAGATCTACGGTTTTGAGGACGGCTACCAGGGCCTTATCTACAGCAGGTTCCGCGTCATGACGCCCGCCGATTTTAGCGGTATCCTCACCCGCGGCGGCACCATCCTGGGCACGAGCCGCACGCCGTTCAAGCGTCTGGATACCCCCGAGGCCGATGGTGTCGAGAAGGTGCCGGCGATGGTCCACACCTATCATAAGCTGCAGCTCGACTGCCTGTTTATGCTGGGCGGCAACGGCTCCACCAAGACCGCCAACCGCCTGCGCGAAGAGGGCCTCAACGTTATCGCCCTGCCCAAGACCATCGATAACGACACCTGGGGCACCGAGCTGACGTTTGGCTTTACGAGCGCCATCGACGTCGCCACCAAGTGCATCGACGACATCCACACCACCGCTTCGAGCCACGGCCGCGTGTTCGTTATCGAGATCATGGGCCACAAGGTTGGCTGGATTCCGCTGTACGCCGGCGTCGCGGGCGGCGCGGATGTCATCTTGATTCCCGAGATCCCCTACGACATGGATAACGTCATCAAGACCATCGAGCATCGCATGGAAACCGGCAGCCGCTTTACCATCGTGGCCGTCGCCGAGGGTGCTATCTCCAAGGAGGACGCGGCGCTGTCCAAGAAGGAGTACAAGAAGAAGCTCGCCGAGCGCACGAGCCCGTCGATCGTCTACGACATCGCCAAGGAGATCGAGGCCAAGACCGGTCGCGAGACCCGCGTCGCCATCCCCGGCCACACGCAGCGCGGCGGCCAGCCCGACGCCCAGGACCGCATCTTTGCGACCCAGTGCGGCGTCGAGGCGGCACTGGGCTGTCTACGCGGCGAGTTTGGCTACATGATCGCCCTGCGTGACGGCAAGATGTGTCACATGCCGCTCGAGGATGTCGCCGGCAAGCTCAAGTATGTCGACCCCCAGAGCGATCTTGTGCGCGAGGCCAAGGCGCTGGGCATCAGCTTCGGCGACGAATAGCCTCGGCCGAAACTGCTCTCATCGGAGACCCCAGGGCTTACCTCCCAAATCGTCCTCGGACATGTCAGGATCCCGCCGTGCGCTTCGCGCGGCGGGATCCTTCCGTCCTGCGGAAAGATTTGGGAGGTAAGCCCTGGGGCCTCCTACGGTGACTGGGGAGGCCGAGACTATTCGTCTTCTTGCTGCGGGTGCCTGGGGTAGGATGCGGCGTGCATTTTTGGGAGTATTCAGCAGCCGAGGGTGCCTGCATACTGGATTTTGGGCGAAAGGCAGGCACCATGAGCCGCATCCTGTAAAAAAACGAGCGGCTCTAGAGGCGTTGGGACTCAGAATCGGGGCTTTCAGCGCAGTTTTGCACCCCCGCCCCCGCGCC
>CABSMQ010000048.1:0-15779 GCA_902478965.1 uncultured Collinsella sp.
TACACTTCTAGCTTCGTCGGCAGCGTCAGATGTGTATAAGAGACAGGCCCAAGCTATCTGATTAGCGACAGGGGGCGGGCAGACGTTGGTTTGCCCGCCCCCTGCATATTGAAAGGACCCTTTTATGGGCAAAGCACTCAAGCGCTGGTGGCCGCTCTTTATGCTGCCCACGTGTCTGGCGTTTATGATCGGGTTCGTGATCCCTTTTATCCAGGGCTTCTATCTCTCGTTCTGCCAGTTTATTATCATTAGTAACGCGCACTTTGTCGGTATCGAGAACTACGTGCGCGCGCTGTCCGATCCGCAGTTCTCCACGTCGTTCTTCTTTACCGTGGCGTTTGCCTTCCTGTCGACGGTGCTCATCAACGTGATCGCCCTGGCCATTGCGCAGGCGCTCACCCGCAAGGCGCTCAAAGGCACCAACATCTTCCGTACGATCTTCTTTATGCCTAACCTGATCGGCGGCATCGTGCTGGGCTACATCTGGCAGATTCTGATCAACTGCCTGCTCTCCAACGTGGGCGCCCAGCTCATCGCCCTTAACTCTGCTGCTGGCTTCTGGGGCCTTATCATCCTGACCCTGTGGCAGCAGGTCGGCTACATGATGATCATCTACATCGCTGGTCTGCAGTCCATTCCGTCCGACTACATCGAGGCCGCCAAGGTCGACGGCGCTACGGCATGGCAGACGTTTTGGAAGGTTAAGATCCCTAACCTGATGCCGACCATCACCATCTGCCTGTTCCTGTCCATCACCAACGGCTTTAAGCTGTTCGACCAGAACCTCGCCCTTACCGGCGGCGCCCCCGCGCACTCCACCGAGATGCTCGCCCTGAACATCTACAACACGTTCTATTCGCGTGCCGGTATCGCATGGCAGGGCATTGGTCAGGCCAAGGCGGTTATCTTCTGCATCCTGGTCGTGGCCATCTCCATGATCCAGCTTAAGGCCACGAGGTCCAAGGAGGTGCAGCAGTAATGAAACGCGATAAGGTTATCAACCGCGCGCTCTCGATTTTCTTTACGATCCTGTCGCTCGCGTGGATCTACCCCGTGTTCATGATTGCGCTTAATTCTTTTAAGAAAGCGACCGCAATCAGCACCACCACGGCATTCGATCTGCTCACGCCCGAGACGTTCAACGGCCTCGCAAACTACATGCACGCCCTTAACGAGCAGGGCTTTGCCTCGGCATTTATGTACTCGCTCATCATCACGGTCACGTCGGTCGTGCTGATCTTGGTGTGCTGCTCCATGTGCGCTTGGTATGTGGTTCGTGTCAACAACAAGATCTCGAACTTCTTCTATTACCTGTTCGTGTTCTCGATGGTCGTGCCCTTCCAGATGCTCATGTTCACGCTGTCCAATTTGGCGGACCGCATCGGCTTCAACACGCCGTTCAACATCTGCTTTATCTACCTCGGCTTTGGCGCGGGCCTGGCGGTCTTTATGTTCGCCGGTTTTGTAAAGAACATCCCGCTCGAGATCGAGGAGGCGGCCATGATTGATGGCTGCAACCCGGTCCAGGTGTTCTTTAAGATCGTCCTTCCCATCATGAAGCCCACCTATCTTTCGGTCGGCATCCTCGAGACCATGTGGGTCTGGAACGACTATCTGCTGCCCTACCTTACGCTCGACTCCACCAAGTACAAGACCATTCCTATCTTGATCCAGTACTTCCGCGGCGGCTACGGCCACGTCGAGCTCGGCCCCATGATGGCCTGCATCATGATGGTCGTTATCCCCATCGTTATCATGTACATCCTCTGTCAGAAGTACATCATCGACGGCGTGGTGGCAGGTGCCGTCAAGGGCTGATGCCGTAACTGTTTTGCAAGTTTCTGCGGCGCCCCTCAGCGCGGCGCCGCGTATCGAAAGGTAGAGACATGGCCGAGATCGTTCTCAAACATGTTCAGAAGGTGTATCCCAACAACGAGTCAAAAAGGAAGGGCTTCTTTGGCAAAAAGAAGAAGACCGAGGAGAAGAAGCACAACCTCAAGGTTACCGAGGACGGTGTGCTCGCTGTAGAGGACTTCAACCTCACCGTTCACGACCAGGAGTTCGTCGTCCTCGTTGGCCCCTCTGGCTGCGGTAAGTCCACGACGATGCGCATGGTCGCCGGCCTGGAGGACATTACCTCGGGCGATGTGCTCATCGACGGCAAGCGTGTCAACGACGTGGCGCCCAAGGACCGCGACATCGCCATGGTGTTCCAGAGCTACGCCCTGTACCCCAATATGACGGTGTACGAGAACATGGCATTTACGCTCGAGCTCAAGAAGGTTCCCAAGGACGAGATCGACCGCAAGGTTCGCTCTGCTGCCGAGATTCTGGGCATTACCGAGTACCTCGACCGTAAGCCCAAGGCGCTCTCCGGCGGCCAGCGCCAGCGTGTCGCTATCGGCCGCGCCATCGTGCGTGACCCCAAGGTCTTCCTGATGGACGAGCCGCTGTCCAACCTGGACGCCAAGCTTCGTAACCAGATGCGTGCCGAGCTCATTAAGCTGCGCCACGAGATCAAGGGCACGTTCATTTATGTTACTCACGACCAGACCGAGGCCATGACCCTTGGCGACCGTATCGTGGTCATGAAGGACGGCGTCGTCCAGCAGATCGCCACGCCGCAGGAGGTCTTCAACCATCCCGCGAACATCTTCGTCGCCGGCTTCATCGGCGTGCCGCAGATGAACTTCTTCGATGCCCAGCTGGTGCGCTCGGGCAACGGCTTTACCGTCAAGACCGAGGATATGAACGTGGCACTCGCCCCCGAGACTTGCGCTCAACTTGCCCTCAACTGGGGCGGCGGCGACGTGAAGGAGATTACGGCCGGCGTGCGTCCCGAGCAGATCCTGCTTGCCGACAAGGGCGAGGAGGGCACGCTCCAGGGTACCGTCGAGGTGACCGAGCTCATGGGCTCGACCGAGCATGTCCACGTGACCGCTCCCGACGGCCAGTTTGTCCTGATTATCCCCGTCGTCGACCTCGAGGCCAAGGGCGCGCTCAAGGCTGGCGACACCATCTGGTTCAAGTTTGAGAAGAACGCGACCCACCTCTTCGATAAGGTCTCTGGCAAGAACCTTATCTAGGCCCGGTGCAACCAGGCCCTTCTTTTGGGCGACTGCGGTATTGCCATCCTTTTGCCGCGGTCACATATAAGGCTCCCCTCCCGTCCACTGGGCGAGAGGGGAGCCTTTCTTTGTGTTGGGATTGTCTGACCGGTCGTTTGTCTCGATCTGTAACGGGTAGGGCCGATTTCGGACGTTAGATGTTGCAGATTGAGATAAACCCAAGGGGGGCCGGTATGTCTCAATCTGTAACAGCTGGGGCCGTTTCTACCGAGTAGCTGTTACAGATCGAGATTCTTCGGTCGAGTCGGGTCACAGGGTAGCGTGCGGGCACAAAAAGCGGAGCCGCGTTGCCACGACTCCGCTTTCAAGAGGATGGGTAAAGGAAACGAAATTAGCTCAGGTGCCAAATCTCGTCGTTGTACTGGGAGATGGTGCGGTCGGACGAGAAGGTGCCGGCGTTGGCGATATTGATGAGCGCCTTGCGCATCCAGGCGTCCTGGTCCTCATAGTCGGCCAGCACGCGCTCCTTGGTCTGGATATACTCCTCAATGTCGAGCAGGGCCATAAACCAGTCCTTGCCCTTAATGTCGTCGTGCAGGCGCTGCAGGCGCTCGGCGTTGCCGGTCGCCATAAAGGCGGGGTTGGTGATGAAGTCCACCAGCAGTTTAATGCCGGGCTTGCGGTAGAGCACACCGGCGTCATAGGTGCCGTTGGCATAGAGCTGCTCGACCTGTTTGGAAGAGGCGCCAAAGGTATAGATGTTCTCGTCGCCCACGAGCTCGGCAATCTCCACGTTGGCACCGTCGAGCGTGCACAGGGTCAGGGCGCCGTTGAGCATGAACTTCATGTTGGAAGTGCCGCTCGCCTCCTTGGAGGCCAGACTGATCTGCTCGGAGATGTCGGCGGCGGGGATTACGCGCTCGGCGGCGGTGACGTTGTAGTTCTCGATCATGACGACCTGCAGGTAGGGGGCCACGTCGGGGTCGTTGGCTATCCACTGGGACAGCGTCAGGATTAGGTGGATGATGTCCTGAGCGATGGTATAGGCAGGCGCTGCCTTGCCGCCAAAGATGATGGTGACGGGGTGCTTAGGCTTATTGCCGTTTTTGATGTCGAGATACTTCCAGATGATGTAGAGCGCGAGCATCTGCTGACGCTTGTACTCGTGGATACGCTTGACCTGAACATCGATGATGGCGTTGGAGGGAATGGTCACACCCTGCTCGAGCGCCATGAACTGGCGCATGATGGCCTTGGCCTCGGTCTTGGTGGCAGCCAGGCGCTCAAGAACATCTTTGTCGTCGGCGAACTTGGCGAGTTTGCTCAGATCGCCGGTGCTGCGCCAGTCGGTGCCGATCACATTGTCGAGCAGGTTGGCGAGCGCGGGGTTGGCTCCCTGGATCCAGCGGCGGAAGGTGATGCCGTTGGTCTTGTTGGAGAACTTCTCGGGGTAGATCTCGTAGAACGGATGAAGCTCGGTGTCCTCCAGGATCTTGGTGTGGAGTGCGGCGACGCCGTTGATGGAGAAGCCAAAGTGGATGTCCATGTGGGCCATGTGGACGGTGTCGTACTCGTCGATGATGGCGACACGCGGGTCGTCGTGCTCGGCCTTGGCGACCTCGTCGAGCTTGACGATAATGTCGGCGATGGCAGGGGAGACCTTCTGCAGGCTGGTGAGCGGCCACTTCTCGAGCGCCTCGGCAAGAATCGTGTGGTTAGTGTAGGCGACCATGGAGCGTACGATGGTCACGGCCTCGTCAAACTCGATGTCATGCTCGGTGGTGAGCAAGCGAATGAGCTCGGGGATGACCATGGTGGGGTGCGTGTCGTTAATTTGGACCACGGCGTAGTCGGCCAGATCGTGCAGGTTGCTGCCGCGCTCGACGGCCTCGTCGATCAGGAGCTGGGCGGCGTTGCTCACCATGAAGTACTCCTGATAGATGCGAAGTAGGCGGCCCTGCTCGTCGGAATCGTCGGGGTAGAGGAACAAGGTGAGGTTCTTGGCGATCTCGGTCTTGTCGAAGTCGATGGAACTGCCGGGGACCAGGCTGTCGTCGACGCTTGCCAGGTCGAACAGGCGCAGGCGATTCTTGGTGGGCTGGCCGTAACCGGGCACATCGATGTTGACGAGCTTGGAGGTAACGGCAAAATCGCCGAACTCGACGGTGTAGGAGCGGTCATCGTCGACTAGGATGTCCTGCTCACCGAGCCACTCGTCGGGGACGGCCTTCTGCTGGTTGTCGACAAAGCGCTGACGGAACAGACCGTAGTGATAGTTGAGGCCCACGCCATCGCCGGTCAAGCCCAGCGTGGCGATGGAATCCAGGAAGCATGCGGCCAAGCGGCCCAGGCCGCCGTTGCCGAGTGACGGCTCGACCTCGAACTCCTCGATCTTGTTGAGGTCGTGGCCTGCGGCGGTGAGCTGGTCCTTAACCTCGTCGTAGATGCCGAGGTCGATCATATTGTTGATGAGCAGCTTGCCGATCAAAAATTCGGCGGAAATGTAATAGAGCTTTTTCTTGCCGTTGTTGAGCGGGCGGGCGGCGGAGCGCTCCTGCACGAGTTTGACCAGCAGCTTGTAAATGCGACGGTCGTCGAGCTGCTCGAGCGAGGTGCCAAAAGACTGCTCGGCGAGTTCCATGAGGTTAATTTGGGGCATGTTTTCTCCTGTGATGGGTTGTTTCATGTCTGCAATTCATAAGAAGCCCGCGCGAGGGGATTGGGGTGGCCTCGCGCGGGAAAAGCAAGCGCGTCCGCACGGTGGGGAGGGGTCGGGCGCGGTAGCTCCTATTGAGGAAGCTCGATTTCGGCTTCCGACGGGATGCGGAAGTAGGTCTCGGTCCAGTCAGTGAGTTTGTGCTCGAGCTCGCGGGTGATGGCGCCGTCGAGCATGCGCCAGGTCCAGTTGCCGCCCAGCGTGGCAGGAGTGTTGATGCGCGCCTCGTTGCCCAAGTTGAGCAGGTCTTGCATGGTGTAGATGCACGTGTCACTCACGCTGGCGGCGATGGTGCGATTGAGTGCATCTGCCATGGGTTCGCCGGCCTGCTGATGGGTGTACAGGGCTGCTTGCTCGCGCTGACGCGGGGTGGCCGTTCCCTCAAACCAACCGCGCGCCGTCTCGTTGTCGTGGGTGCCCACATAGGCGACGGTGTTGGCGATGTAGTTATGCGGCAGGTAGTACGAGTTGGTACCCTCAAAGGCAAACTGCAGGATCTTCATGCCGGGGAAGCCCGAGTTGTCGCGCATGTCGATGACGCCGGGGGTGAGGAAGCCCAGGTCCTCGGCGATGATGGGCAGCGTGCCGAGCTTTTCCTCGAGCGTCTTGAAGAACTTGAGGCCGGGACCCTGCGTCCACGAACCGTAGGACGAATCGGGCGAGGAGAACGGCACCTCCCAATAGGCCTCGAAGCCGCGGAAGTGATCCAGGCGGATGACGTCGTACATGTCGAGGGCGGCGCGAATGCGGCCCTCCCACCAGGAGAAGCCGTCGGACTCCATGGCGTCCCAGTCGTAGATGGGGTTGCCCCAGTACTGGCCGGTGGCCGAGAACTGGTCGGGCGGCGTGCCGGCGACGCTCACGGGATTGCCGGCGGCGTCGATCTTAAAGAGCTCAGGCGTCGCCCACATCTCGACGGAGTCACGCGAGACATAGATGGGCAGGTCGCCGATGATGAGAATGTCGCGCTCGTTGGCATAGGCCTTGAGGCGGCTCCACTGGCGATCGAAGAAGTACTGCGTCATCTGGTGGTAGAGCATACGCGCCGGATGGTCGGCGCAGACCTTGGCGGAAGCCTCGCCGCGGGTGCGGAGCTCCGCGGGCCACTCCCAAAACGCCTTGAGACCGCACTCCTCTTTGACGGTCATGAACTCACAGTAGGGGATGAGCCAGTCCTCGTTGGCCTGGATAAAGTCATCGAAATCGGCCGGCTTGTCGGCAGCAAAGCGCTCAGCGGCGCGGTCGAGAATCTGACGGCGGCCGTCAAAGATAGCACCGTAGTCGACATTGCTGGGGTCGGATCCCAGATACACGCCATCGATATCGCGCTGCTCCAGATACCCTGCCTCGATAAGCTCGGCAAAGTCGATAAAGTTGGGGTTGCCTGCGCGGGCCGAGAACGACTGATAGGGCGAATCGCCATAGCTGGTCGTCGTAAGGGGCAGAATCTGCCAGTAATGTTGTTTGCACGAGGCGAGAAAATCGACGAAGTCGTAGGCATTCCAGCCAAAGCCGCCGATTCCGTATGGTCCGGGCAGAGATGAGACGGGCATGAGGACGCCGCTTGCACGCTCCATGAATGCGCTCACCAACCTTCTTGTTGTGGGGTCGGCCTGCCGATGGGTGTGCAGTCCGCCTCCGATGTTCTGATTCGGTACGCCTATTGTAAAACATGTTGTTTAAACATGTACAGGCAAGATAAAAAAGTTGGTCGATTTTCGGCGAATGGTTACATGCCATGAAAAAGCCCCGACCTCACAACGTGAGATCGGGGCAAGAGCGGTATGTAGGTTTTTGCTACTCGGCGTCGGCGAAGCCGTTGGGGTTGTGGCTCTGCCAGTTCCAGCTATCGCGGCACATGTCCGCGATGTCGTACTGGGCCTTCCAGCCCATCATGCGCTCGGCCTTGGAGGCATCGCACCAGTTGGCAGCGATGTCTCCGGCGCGGCGCTCGCGGATCACGTAGGGCAGCTCCTTGCCACAAGCCTTGGAGAAGGCGGCGACGACCTCGAGTACCGAGGTGCCGGTGCCGGTGCCCAAGTTAAAGATCTCGACGCCGGTCTTGCCGTTCATCCAGTTAAGGGCGGCAACGTGACCAGAGGCCAGATCGCACACGTGGATGTAGTCGCGCACGCCGGTACCGTCGGGGGTGGGGTAGTCGTTGCCAAAGACCTGAACGGCCTCGAGCTTGCCCACGGCGACCTGGGCGACATAGGGCACTAGGTTGTTGGGGATGCCCTTGGGGTCCTCGCCGATCAGGCCCGACGGATGAGCGCCGATGGGGTTGAAGTAACGGAGCAGCACGACGTCCCACTCGGGGTCGGCGGTGTGGACGTCCATAAGGATCTGCTCGATCATCCACTTGGTCCAACCATAGGGGTTGGTCGCGGGCTTCTTAGGATCCTCCTCGGTGACGGGTGGGTTGTCCGGGTCGCCGTAGACGGTCGAGGAGCTCGAGAAGATGATGGACTTGCAGCCATGGTTGCGCATGACGTCGATGAGCACCAGGGTGTTCTCGATGTTGTTGTGGTAGTACTCGACGGGCTTGCTCACCGACTCGCCGACGGCCTTAAAGCCGGCAAAGTGGATGACGCGGTCGATCTGATGGGTATCGAAGATCTTGTTCATCGCATCGCGGTCGAGCACGTTGGCCTCGTAGAAGGTGAGGTTCTTGGCGGCCTCGTTGCCCACGATGGTCTTGACGCGGTCGACGGCGACGGCGCTGGAGTTGGAGAGATCATCGACGATGACGACCTGGTAGCCACCCTCGAGCAGCTGAACGACGGTGTGCGAGCCGATAAAGCCGGCGCCACCGGTAACGAGGACGCAGGTGTCTTTGGGGTCGAGTGCTTTGGACATGTAGTCTCCTATCGAATCAGGAACACTTCTTCAGGGGAGTATAGCGCAGGCAGGGACGCCCAAATCGTGCGCTGTAGGAAAAGCAGAGGATTGTGCTAGCGTACTCATAGAAGAGCTTGCGTACGCATAACCTGATCTTTGGCATTTGCTTACGAGCCGCTGACCTTGTAGTTTCCTGCCGTTCGTGGAAATCGTTGGGACGCGCCGTATGTACGCTAATATGTATGAGTTGAGCGACATATAAATAAACATGTAACGGAGTACATATGTCACCAAACAGCGATTCCATCCTTTCCCAGGAGCTCTCGCGCCGCACTGCCCTCAAGGCCCTGTTCGGCGCCGCTTCTGCGGCAGTTCTTTTTGGCCTGCCCGCTCGCGCCCATGCGGCGGAGGCTTCCAAAGAAACCACCGATAAACTGAATGCCACCCAGGCCCAGCTCGACGAGGTTCAGGCCCAGCTCGACAGCATCGCAAATGAGTATGCGGCGCTGGCCAACAAGAATGCCCAGACCCTCAACGACATCGAGAATGTCCAAGGCAAGATTGACGACACGCAGGCCCAGATCGATGAAAAGAAGGCCGAGCTCAAGAAGAAGCGCAACGACCTTTCCGATCGCGTGGCCGCCAGCTACAAGTCCGGCGGCACGAACATCTTGTCGCTGCTGCTGGCCTCTGGCTCGTTTGAGGAACTCGTCGCCAACGCGCATTACGTTGAGAAGATCAACAAGAGCGACCGCGATGCCATCGAGGATATCCAGACGATTCAGGCTGAGCTCGACGCACAGAAGACCGAGCTCGAAGCACAAAAGGCCGATCTGGAGAAACTCAAGGACCAGCAGACGGCTCAGATGCAGGATATGCAGGCCAAGCAGCAAGAAGTCCAGACCGTGCTGAACGGTCTTTCCGACGACGTCAAGGAGCTCATGGCTCAGCGCGATTCCGAGATCCTCGCTGCCGCCCAGGCTGAGGAGGCTGCTAGGAAGGCTGCCGCTGCCGCGGCTGCCGCGAACAGGAACAATTCCTACTCGGGTGGTTCAAGCTCGGGTGGCGGATCGTATGCGTCCGGAACCCCGCAACAGAATGCCGGCTCGGGCAAACAGCAGGCCGTCGTCAACGCGTGCTACTCCACGCCTTCGCCGGGTCAGAACTGGTGCGCGGCGTGGGTTACCAATGTCTTCCGTAACGCCGGCGTGGGCTATTTTGGCGGCAACGCGTGTGACATGTTCAACGCCTGGTGCTATAGCTCCGACCGCTCGGCGCTGCAGGTGGGCATGATTGTTGCCGACTCATCGCATAGCGGCACCGGCATACCGGGCCTGATCTATGGCCACGTGGGCATCTACGTTGGCGGCGGCATCGTTATGAGTAACGAGGGCGCCATCACGTCGAGGTCGCTTGACTCGTTCATTGGGTTCTACGGCACTGGCTCTGGCGTGCGCTGGGGCTGGCTTGGCGGTATTGCGCTGTCGTAACTGCGGCTTGAAGCTGGTTGGTCCGGGACTGCGGGCGAGGCATAAGGTTGCCTGCTCTACAGTCCTGCGCAAGACGAAGGCCACATTAAGTGGCCTTCTTTGCGTGCGGAACTCGCGACCAACCTTATGCCTCGCCCGCAGTCCCGGACCTTCCGGGTTCAAAGCGCGATACACCGGACTGGTTGTCTGATATAAAGATGGCGAAGGCCCCTTTCGGGGCCTTCTTTTTAAATAAAATTATCGACTCCGTGGACTTCGGTTTTGGAATTTGGAGCCGACGGCTCATCAAAGTGGAAAATGAAATATAACCTAGCTGCAATAATCGCCTTGTTGCGAACTCGAACTGATCATGTAGATCTAAAATAGTCGCAATATACAATTGTCGTGTGGTGCGTTGGGTCGGAGCTGCTGCGGGTCCTAGATGGATTGCGGTCTTGCGCCCCGATGTTCAAACAGGTTTCTCTCTAGACGGGAAGTTGCTCATGGACACCATATATGACGGAGACGACTGGGTCGATCATTATAGTTGGCGACTAGTCGGCTCGGATGACAATGGGGATGTGGTGTTTGACGGACTATGTCCAAAGCATCTCCATCCTTTTGTCTCGTCGTTAATTGAGAGTTCCGCTCGTGTTGCCCCCTACAGCTCGGCGTCGCTTCATGATACGGACGTTTTGAAGACCATAAAGGAATCAATTGACGAGGGCACGATGAGTAGCTTGCTGTTTTCTCGCCTTGTGGGGCTAGATGAGATTGGCTCGAAACGACTGCTTGCGGGCGAAAAGGTGGAACTCACTTATCGGTCGATGATTTCAATCCTGCGGATGGCCGATGTTCTTCGCAAATAAATGAAAACAGGACAAGTGAGCTACGTCACTTGTCCCGTTATTAATTAAAGTGGACCGCGGCGAGCGGGCTATAAAAATTCGCCGACTCGGTGGACTTCGGGTTCTAGGTCTACGTCGAACTGCTCTTTGACTTTGGCTTGGATGTCGCGGATGAGTTCGTCGACGTCGGCGGCGGTGGCGTGGTCGGCGTTGACGATGAAGCCGCAGTGTTTTTCGCTCACCTGCGCACCGCCGACCGCGTGGCCGCGCAAACCGGCGTCCATGATGAGCTTGCCGGCAAAGTGGCCCTCGGGGCGCTTGAAGGTGGAGCCGGCGCTCGGCATGTCGAGCGGCTGCTTGTCCTCGCGGCGCTGACGGTAGTCGTCCATGTCGGCCTTGATCATCGCGGCGTTGCCCGGGGCGAGATTGAAGGTGGCCGAAAGCACGATGAAGCCGTCGTCGGCGATGCGGCTCTTGCGATAACCCAGGTTAAGCTCGTCGACATCGAACTCGATGATATTGCCACTGCCGCGGGTGCCGTCGTCGAGCATGCGAGCGGGCTTGTAGACGCGTACAGATTCCAGCACATCGGCCATGCAGGCACCGTAGGCACCGGCGTTCATGTAGCAGGCGCCGCCGACCGATCCAGGGATACCCGAGATGGGCTCCATGCCGGTGAGGTCGGCCTCGGCTGCTGCCGCGGCGACATCGGAAAGCAAGGCGCCGGCTGCCGCCGTGACGTGCGTGCCATCGACGGTGATGTCGGAGAGGCCTTCGCCCAGCGCTACGACGACGCCGCGGATGCCCTTGTCACCGACGAGTAGGTCGGAGCCGTTGCCCACGATGGTGAGCGGCAGATCGCAGCGATAACAGGTATCGAGCGTGGCGACGAGGCCCTGCTCGGTATCGGGCGTGACAAAGACGTCGGCCGGGCCGCCGATCTTAAACGTGGTGTGCTCGCGCATGGGCTCGCTCATGAGCACGTTGTCCTCGCCGGCGACACCGGCGAGCGCGCACAGCAGGTCCTCGTTAAAAAAGTCGTTCTCGTGCATACGAATATCCGCCTTTTGGTGGTCGTTGTCATCAATCGATTGCAATATACCCCACCCGGACGGATTTGGTGCGCTGGCGGCGATAAAACAGCCGTCTACCGGATTGGTAAAGTGTTTATCACCGAGGTAGAGGGGCGGTCGCTATACTTTCAAGAGATTGCGCGTAAACCCGGAAGGAGCGAGATGGCCAACAAAGTCACCCTCAAGCAGATCGCCCAGGAGGTGGGGCTTTCCCCCTCGTCGGTCTCGCTTGTTCTCAATAATCGGCCCTGTCGCATCTCGGAAGAAAACCGCAAGCTCATCAAGGAGGTCGCGGCGCGCAACCACTATGTTCCTAACCAGATTGCTCGTAGTCTGGTCATGCGCGAGTCGCGTACGCTGGGCCTTATCGTTCCCAATATCGAGAGCCGCTTTTTTGCCTCACTCGCCGGCAGTTTGGAAAAGCGCTGCCGCGAGGACGGCTATGCGCTCTTTATTACCAGCTCGGGCGGAAGTGCCGACGACGATCTTGAGCTGCTGCGTCAGCTGGTGACGCGCGGCGTCGACGGTGTCTTTCTGGTGGTGGGTGACGAGTTCTCCGACGACCGCGCCCTGCGCGAAGAAGTCAGCCATCTGCCTATCCCTGCCGTGATGGTCGACCGTGCCATTGAGGGGCTCGAGTGCGACAAGGTGATGTTCGACCACGAGATGGGTGGCTACATGGCCACCCGCTATCTGATCGAGCAAGGCCACCGTCGCATTGCCTGCTTGGTTAACGCGCGCCGTTCCAATACGGGGCGTAAGCGACTTGCCGGCTATGAGCGCGCGCTGCGCGAGGTTGGCCTGCCTATCGACGCACGTTTGGAGTTTGAGAGCGAGTACTACATTCCGAGTGCATACGAGGCTTCGGAGGCGGTACTCGCAACCGACGCCACCGCCGTGTTCGCAAGCTCGGACAACATTGCCCTCGGTCTGCTCAAGCGCCTGCACGAGATGGGGAAGAGCATCCCGGGCGATATTTCGGTCGTAAGCTATGACAACTCGGCGGCCGACGTTCTCTTTGAGCCGGCGCTGACCGCCATTGAGCAAGATCCTGGTGTCCTTGCGGAGCATGCTTTTGGCTGCATGTCCAAGCGTCTTGCCGGTAGGGGCGGTAGACGTGCCGAAGAAGTCGTTCTGGAGCCGGCGCTTATCGTGAAGGGCAGCGTGCTCGATCTTACCGAATGTAGCTAAGCGTACGTGTTTGTCTGCATAGACTGCATGCGGAGTGTCCGCTATTTACCGGTGGGGCCGGGGCGCCTGCCTTGTTTTGAGAAGTTCGCGGAGCCCACTTCTCAAAACAAGGCAGGCGCCCCGGACCTCGTCCGTGAACTCTTCCGCTGGGCGAGCCATAGACGCCGCGCACCGATGCGGTAAAGCGGTGGCTTGAAATTGGTGCTATATTCAGCTTGAGTTGTTTAATGCTAGTACGGGAGGCTGATATGGGGCTGTTCAAGAAGAAAAACCCGCAGGATGCCTTTGATCCCGATGTGTTTACCATCACGGATACGATTTTGGACCCGCCGCGGTTTACATTTTTGCCGGCTATCTACCAGGACGCCACGCGCCGCAAGTGGGCCGTGCATCAGCGCGGTGCGACCCCGAGGATTTTTGACTACGCGGATGTGCTGCAGTGCGAGATTGTCGAGACCGGAAATCCCGAGGATGTGCCGGAGCTTAGCAATCGCGAACTAGCTCAGCAGATTTTGATTAATCCAGCTCAGGCTACCAAAAACAATGCTGCCAAGCGTAATATGTGCCTTGGTATGGGTGTCATCGTTGCCGTGCAAACCGGCGAGGATGAGATTTCGAAGCTTGAGATTCCGGTGACCGCGGGCGAAGTCAAGCGAGACTCCGGCCTATATCGGTCGTATCGGAACGTTGCGGAGCAGATCAAAGAAGCCTTCGACGCCATGGGGCGTCCGGAGCAATGATGCCTGCAGCATCAAGCGGTTGAGGAGCCGTGCCCATGCCGAGTGAACCATATGCGATTCCGCCCAAAGATTGCGCCTTTGAGGGCATTCTTTGGTATATCAATCATTATGACCTGCAGGGTGGCGACCGGCTGCCCGCCGAGCGTGTGCTCTGTGAAGAGCTGGGCGTGTCGCGCACGGCGTTGCGTGCTGCGATCGCGCGCCTTATTTCGTGCGGAACTTTGGAAAGCCGCCGCGGTTCGGGCACCTATGTGTGTCCTCCCAAACCGCTGAACATCTTTCAGGAAACATGGAACTATACGCAGGCGGTGGAGAGGGTTGGCTCAAAGTCGACCGCACGCCTGGTTTGGTCCAAGGTCGTGTACGCCGATATCGATCTGGCCCAAAAGGCCCAGATCGACCTGGGCATGCCGCTTTTCTGCATTCGACGTGTGCGCGTGGTTAATGGTTCCCCGGCGTCGATTGAGACGGCCCACGTCAATCTGTCTTTGTGCCCCTCGCTTCCCGATCACGATTTTGAGCAGGAAAGCCTCTACGACGTTTTGCTCAAAGAAGGGAATGTCCATGTGACGCACGGCAAGGAGCATATTTCCATCAGCCGTCTGAACGCCGACGAGGCCAAGTTGCTGGGTGCTCAGGAGGGCACGCCGGTGTTTTACAAGGCTTCGCACGAGCGTGACGAGAACGATGGCTTTGTCGAGTATTGCAAGTCCGTGATTCTGCCGACCAAGTATCGTTTTGCCGATAACGGCGAGGCAGACGGCGTTGCGACGAAGGTAGGTGTCGAATGGCTGATGCAGTAGAAGACTTGCCGGTTTACAAACAAATTCGCCGCTGCATTGCGGAGCGAATCGAGCGCGGCGACTACCCGACGGGCTCGATGATTCCGTCCGAAAACGAGCTGGCCGAGGAGTTTGGCACGACGCGCCTGACAATCCGAAGTGCCATGGACGAGCTGGTCAAAAGTGGCCAGATTCGTCGCGTGCAGGGCAAGGGCGCCTTTGTGGGACACAAGTGGTTTGACGAGCACGAACGCAAGGGCGGCTTCCGTCAGTCGGTTCTGGCGTCGGGCGCGACGCCGTCGGTGCGCATTCTGCAGCGCTCCAAACGCTACGCCGGCCCGTATTACGCCGACCTGTTTGGCATCGCCGAGGACGATCTGCTTTACTCGGTGCGCCGTCTCAACTGCATTGATGGGGAGCCCGTGTCGATTGAGATGACGCTGATTCCGTGTCTGCTGTTTCCGGGCATCGAAGACGTGGACATTTCGGTCTTCAGCCTGTTCGAGACCTACGACATGTTGGGGCGCAAACCGGACAAGTCGATTGAGAAACTCGATATTGAAGCGCTGGGCGCACGCGATGCGAGTTTGCTCAATCTTGAGCCGGGCGATCTGGCGCTCGTACTGGAATGCCTGACCTATGACTCGAGTGGGCAGGCGATTGAGCATGCCAAGTCTTTTAACCGCGGCGATGCCGGCGGATATACCTACAACTATTAGCGTCTAGAGCATCCTCGTGCACGGCGGGGTGCTCATTTTTTTTACGGACATGTGTCGCATGACCGATGAGCGGCAAAAACTGACCGTCTACCGAGACGGGAGGATGAAATCAAAAAATCGGTATTAAAAACGGCTAACCTGTAATCGTTCACTGGTATTAAGAACCTTTGAATTGTTGAGCTTGGGGCCAAGATGTCCACAAGGTTAAGCGGCGAGACGGGGCGGCAAGCCTGTCCATTCCGTGCGACAATTCAAACTGCTCGTGAAAGGAGCGGGAATGAAGGAGACCGAGAAGATCGAGATCATGCACTTCGACCAGGAGGGCTACCTCG
>CABSMQ010000049.1:0-15021 GCA_902478965.1 uncultured Collinsella sp.
ATGTGTATAAGAGACAGGCTTAAGCAGCGCTGGCGTAATCTTAAAGCCGGGGTTGTCCTCGCCGAGCGCCACGGCCGAAAGCGAGATCACCGGAATCTCGGGGTGGCCGCTCTCGCGCAGGGCCTTGCGGATGAGTGCGATGTAGTTGGTGGCACGGCAGCCGCCGCCGGTCTGGCTGATGACCACAGCCGTCTTGGACAGATCGTACCGACCGCTCTCGATGGCCTCCATAATCTGGCCCGTCACCAGAATCGACGGATAGCAGATGTCATTGTTCACGTAGCGCAGGCCCGCCTCGACGGCGTCATGGTCGGTCGAGGGCAGCAGCTCCAGGTTGTAGCCGGCACCGCGGAACACCTCTTTGACCAGGTCAAAGTGGATCGGCGCCATCTGCGGGCACAGAATGGTGTAGCCCTCGTCGCGCATCTGCTCGGTAAAGGGCACCTTGGGCCACGCGGTCGATGCGCTCTCACGCTGCGCTTCGAACGTGTACTTGCGGCTCGCGAACGCGGGGGCATCCGTGGAGGGCCCCACCGGCGCGGCATCGCCCTGCTCGTAGGCCTCGCCCGCGGCCGTGGCCTCGGCCAGGCGCTCGGCCTCCTGGTCCTTGAGCGCTGCCATGAGCGAGCGAATACGGATACGCGCGGCGCCCAGGTTGGATACCTCGTCGATCTTGAGCACGGTATAGATCTTGCCGCTGGCTTCCAGAATCTCCTGCACCTGATCGGTGGTCAGGGCATCGAGGCCGCAGCCGAAAGAGTTGAGCTGGATCAGGTCCAGATCGTTGCGCATCGTCACAAAACGGGCCACGGCGTAGAGGCGCGAGTGGTACATCCACTGGTCGACGACGCGGATCGGGCGCTCGGGCTTCACGAGATGCGCGAGCGAATCCTCGGTAAAGACCGCAAAGCCAAAGCTCGAGATAAGCTCAGGCAGGGCGTGGTTGATCTCGGGGTCATTGTGGTAAGGACGGCCGGCGAGCACAATGCCGTGACCGCCGTGATCCTCAACCCACTTAAGAGCCTCCTCGCCCATGGTCTGGATGTCCTCGTGGAAACGCGCATCGGCCTCAAAGGCAGCGTTGACGGCGGCATCGACCTCGGAGCGCGTGATCTTGGGACCGCGCACGCGACCGCGACCGGCTTGCGCATCGGCCACACGGTCGACGGCGAGCACCTGGTACAGACGACGCTTGAGCTCGGTCTTATCGTGATAGGGCACAAATGGGTACAGGAACTCGATGTTCTGCTCGCGGATCTCGTCGATGTTGAGTGCCAACGCCGTGGGGTAGCTCATGACGATAGGGCAGTTATAGCAGTTGCCAGCCGTCGGATCCTCCTTGCGCTCCCAGCGCACGCACGGCATCCAAATGAAGTCGACATCGCGGTCGATAAGGTTCATCACGTGGCCGTGGCTCATCTTGGCCGGATAGCACACGCTCTCGGACGGCATGGACTCGATGCCCGCCTGGTAGGTCTTTTTGCTCGACTGGTCGGACAGCTGCACGCTAAAGCCCAGGCGTGTAAAGAACGCGTGCCAGAAGGGGTAGTTCTCGTACATGTTGAGTGCGCGCGGGATGCCGACGGTGCCGCGCGGGGCCTCGTCGGGGCTCAGCACCTCGCGGTTAAAGAGCAGCTCGTTTTTCTTTTTGAAGAGGTTGGGGGCCTCGGTCTTCTGCTTTTTGTGGCCGGCACCCTTCTCGCAGCGGTTACCGGTAATGAAGCGCCTACCGCCGCCAAAATCGTTGACGGTGAGCTGACAGTTGTTGGAGCAACGACCGCAGCGGACGTGTTTTTGCGTCACGGTGAGGTGCGCGATGTCCTCGGCAGAAAGAATGGTCGAAGTGCCGTCGGCGCCGGCGCGATCGCGGGCGAGCAGGGCCGCACCATAGGCGCCCATGCAGCCGGCGATGTCGGGGCGCACGGCGTGAACGCCGGTGAGCTGCTCAAACGCGCGCAGCGTGGCATCGGACATAAAGGTGCCGCCCTGAACGATTACCTGGCTGCCGATCTCCTTGGGATCGCGCAACTTAATGACTTTGAACAGGGCATTCTTGATGACAGAATAGGACAGGCCGGCCGCAATGTCGCCCACCGTGGCGCCTTCCTTTTGCGCCTGCTTGACGCGCGAGTTCATAAAGACCGTGCAGCGACTGCCCAGGTCGACCGGGGCCTTGGCATGGATGGCGGCATCGGCAAACGCGCGCACGTCCATGTTCATAGAGACGGCGAAGCTCTCGATAAAGCTACCGCAACCCGACGAGCAGGCCTCGTTGAGCATGATGTGCTCGATAACGCCGTCCTTGACGCGCAGGCACTTCATGTCCTGGCCGCCAATGTCCAGAATAAACTCGACGCCGGGCAGGAACGCCTTGGCGCCGCGCAGGTGCGCAACGGTCTCGATCTCGCCGGAGTCGGCCTTGAGCGCCTCGATGAGCAGCGCCTCGCCGTAGCCCGTAGTTGTCACGTGGCCGATGGTGCAGCCGGCGGGGATGTGGTTGTAGAAATCGGCCATGATGACCTTGGCCGTGCCAAGGATGTCGCCGTTGTTGTTGCCGTACCAGGTGTGCAGCAGCTGACCGTCCTCGCCCACGAGCGCGGCCTTCATGGTGGTGGAGCCGGCGTCGATGCCGATGAACACGCGGCCGGTGTAGCCGTCGAGCTTGCCCTTGGGGACGACTTCCTGGTCGTGGCGGGTCTTGAACTCGGCAAAGTCCTCGTCGGTGGCAAAGAGCGGATCCAGACGCTCGACCTCGGCACCCTGCGTGTCACCCAGGCTGTCGATAGCCTCGATGAGCTGCGGGAACGTGCTGAGCTTGTTGGACTCGTGCGCCATGGCGGCGCCGCTCGCCACAAACAGGTGAGCGTTTTGGGGCACGATACGGTGCTCCTCGTCCAGGTTGAGCGTGAGGTAGAAGCGGTGGCGCAGCTCGGAGAGGTACTGCAGCGGGCCGCCCAGGAAGGCGACGTTGCCGCGGATGGGACGGCCGCATGCCAGGCCCGAGATGGTCTGGGTCACGACAGCCTGAAAGATGGAGGCAGCCACGTCCTCGGGGCGGGCACCTTCGTTGAGCAGCGGCTGGACGTCGGTCTTGGCAAAAACGCCGCAGCGGCTGGCGATGGGATAGATGGTGGTGGCGTTGGCCGCGAGTTCGTTAAGGCCGCTGGCGTCGGTGTGCAGCAGAGTGGCCATCTGGTCGATGAACGCGCCCGTGCCGCCGGCGCAGGTGCCGTTCATGCGCTGCTCGATGCCGTTGTCGAAGTAGATGATCTTGGCGTCCTCTCCGCCCAGCTCGATGGCGACATCGGTGGCCGGGATGAGGGTCTCGACGGCACGCTTGCTGGCGATGACCTCCTGGACAAACTCCAGGTCGAGCCACTGGGACAGCAGCAGGCCGCCCGAGCCGGTAATGGCGCAGGTCATCTGGGCCGTCGGCAGCACGGTCGCAGCGCCCTCGAACAGGTCGCGGGCGCAGGCACGGACGTCGGTGTGGTGGCGCTGGTACTTGGCGTAGACGATCTGGTTGTCGTCGTTGAGCACGGCGAGCTTAACGGTGGTGGAGCCCACGTCGATGCCCAGGTGCAGATTGCCACGAGCGTTCTCGGGGTTGAAGATCGCGCCTTCGGGGGCCTGGGCGGCGGCTACGGGCTCAGCGGCGGTGGCGGGCTCGCTGACGACGGACGTCTCCCCTGCCACGTTCTTGGCATCGGCAACTGCCTCGGCAACTTTCTCGGCAGCCGCGGTCGCGGCCTTCTGCGCGGCGTCCACCACGGCGGGCGCGGCCTCGCGTGCGGCAGCGACCACACGGTCTTTAATGCCCTCGACGAGTTTGCTCATTGTCTCTCCTCTTAGTTGTTGGACTCGACGGTTGCGGTGGTGTCGACCGCGTCCTCGAGCTGCAGGTTCAATAGCTTCATGCCGTATTCCGGCACGTTGATATCGATGGGTTGGCCATACAGGTCGCCGGGGCGCACAAAGGCGATAACCGTCATAATGCGCGCCATGGTCTCGGGCGATTCAGAAAGGTCACGCTCAAACCAACGCTGGATCATGCCGACCTCGGCACTCACGACATAGGTGACGTAGTAGTCAAAGAAGGTGCCCAGCGCCAAGCCCAAAATGCCCGTCTGTGCGCGCGGCACCACGGCCTCGCGTGCGGTATCGATGATTCTTTTAATGAAAGCCTGGTCGCCGCCCGGACCCAGCAGCGCACCGATTAAGTCGCGGTTGGCCGCAAGGTAGCGCAGCAACTCAACCGAACCAGGCGCCGGCTCGAGCTCATCGATGTTGTGATAGAGATCAGGCAGCTGAGCTGCGGTGATGAGCTCAATGCGCTCACGGATCTCAGCCAGCAAGCCGTCCTCGATTTGATTGATAAAGTCGGGAATATCGCGGTAGTGCGAATAGAACGTGCGGCGCGTAAGGCCAGCGCGCTCGGTGAGCGACGCGACATTAATACGCGAAAGGTCGCCACTTTCGGCAAGCTCGCTAGCAAGTGCCTGGCGAAGGGCACGCTGCGAGCGAAGGGACCGGCGATCGCATTTCTCGAGCTGGGACAAGCGTCCTCCTTGTTACTCAGCCTGTGCGCTATTGCACAGTGCGAGTATTATTGCACACCGTGTGTATCAACACGTAAAGGCAATATTTTGGATGTGACAAAGGGCAGTCCCTTTGTCACATTATTCGATGACGGTGCGAGAGTTTTGCTTGTGCATGGTGGCGAGCATGTGTTTGGGGACGGCGTGGACCATGCAACTGCCGATAGTTGCGCTCGCGGCGGCTTTAGCCGCATCGCTAGCGTTTTTGGTCGCATAGCTGTGGCGGAAACGCTTGAGCATGGCGATATCGTTGCCGCCGTCGCCATAGACCGCGACCTCGTCCTCGGCAATGCCGTAGTAACCCGCCAGCCAGGCCACGCTCTCACCCTTGTTGCACGCCACGTCCGTGATCTCGAACATCACCGGATCGAACGGTGCGTTGACCACGCGGTCGGAGCGCTCGGCAAGGTACGCCTTAAGGTCACGCTCCAACTCGGGCGAGGTCACGCGACAGTTGATTTTGCACACGTCATGACGCAGGATGTCACCGATCGACTGGTCGAAATACTGCTCCTCGTGATACCCGCCACGCGCACGCATGCCGCGCATCACGATGCGCTTGATAGGACTGTCCTTTTTAAAGCCCGCCTGGTGCATCTCAAACGATCCGCTCGAAAACATGCCATCGGGCGTGGAGCAGTCAAAACAGATATCCGGAAACTCCTTGAGCAGCTCCTCGGTAATCTGAGGGTCGATGGTCCAGGTCTTGAGCACCTCGCCATGGCTGTCGCGTACGATTGATCCATTGGAGCAGCAGGCGTCAAGCGCCAGGCCCGTAAAGCCATGCTCTCCGATCGGCAGCGTCGAGCGTCCGGTCGCGGGAACCACATGCAGGCCGGCCTCGATCAGCTCGCGAATGGCACGGCGGATAGTCCCATCTGCCTCGTGCAGGGCGTTCAGCAGCGTTCCGTCTAAGTCACTCGCAAACATCTTGATCATGGGCGTGCCTCTCCTTCGTCTGCACGATATTGTAGACGAGAACGGGCGCGCCCCAAGAGAAGCGCGCCCGTTAGGCGAAAGATCGTCCTACACCGCGGCGGGACCATGCTCGCCGGTACGGATACGGATAACCTCCTCGACCGGCTCGACCCAGATCTTGCCGTCTCCAACGGCACCGGTGCGGGCGGCGTTGCAGATAATTTCGACAATGCCGTCGACATGCTCGTCGGCGCAAATAAGGGTGAACTGTACCTTAGGGATCGTGTTGACAAGCAACTCGTTGCCGCGCACATATTCCTTCCAGCCATGCTGCGCGCCGCGACCCTGCACCTGGTTGATAGTCATACCGCGAACATCAGCAGCAAACAGCGCATCTTTAAGAACCTCAAGCTTCTCGGCACGAACAATCGCCGTAATCTTCTTCATAGTGAATTCCTCTCTTCAATAAAAGAAATTGATTGTCCTTCACATGGCACGGGTTTTCCAGGTGCCCGAGATTGCCCCGAAAGAGGAGCGCCGCGTACTTCGGTACGCAAGCGACGGTTTGAGGGGCAAGGTCGGGTGCCTGGGAAAGCCGTGCCGCTAGTCAAGTCCCGAGAAGGAGGGATATGCGCTCTCGCCGTGCTGACTCGCATCCAGGCCCAGCGCCTCGTCGGCCTCGTCCACGCGCAGGCTGCCGTGGAACAGCGCCTTGACCACCGCGGCGATCACCAAATCGAGCACCAGCACAATAGCGACCGTCACCACAATGCCCAAGATCTGAGAGATGAGCAGCGACACGTCGCCCGTGTAGAACAGACCGCCCTTACCGGTCCACGAAAGCTCCGGCACACAGAACAGGCCCGTGAGCACGCCGCCCAAAATTCCGCCGATACCGTGGCAACCAAACGCATCGAGTGCATCGTCGTAGCCAAACTTGGTCTTAAGATGGCTGATAGCCAGATAGCAGACGGGCGATACGATCAGACCCATGACCAGCGCTGCCCACGGCTCGACAAAGCCCGCACCCGGCGTGACCACCACAAGGCCCGCAACCAGACCGGTGCTGGCGCCCACCAGCGTGGGGCGGCCGGTATGCACGCGCTCGACGGCAAGCCACGAGACCATGCCCGCCGCGCTGGCCGTCACGGTGTTGAGGATGGCGAGTGCCGCAACGGCGTCGGCCTTAAACTCGCTGCCGCCGTTAAAGCCAAACCAGCCAAACCAAAGCAGGCCGGCGCCCAACGCCACAAACGGCACGTTATGTGGACGGTAGCTCACCATGCCAAAGCCACGACGACGGCCAAGCATTAAGCAGAGGATCAGGCCGGTAAGACCGGACGAAATGTGCACCACGTCGCCACCGGCAAAGTCGAGTGCGCCGATAATGTCACCGATAAAGGAGCCATCGCCGCCCCAAACCATGTGGGCAAGCGGCGCATAGACCACAAGCAGCCAAATGCCCAGGAAGGCCGTCATGGCACCAAACTTAACGCGGCCGGCCAGGCTGCCCGTGACGATAGCGGCAGTGATCATGGCAAACGCCATCTGAAAGGCGATGTTGATGATTTGAGGATAGACGACACCGTCCGCGGCATTGCCCTCGGCCGCCTGCAGCACCTGGTTGAGTACCGGCAGGCACAGCAGCTGGTCAAGGCCTCCAATAAACGGGCTGGAACCGTCGCCGCCATAGGCCAGAGACCAGCCGGCAACAATCCACAGCACACCAACCAGGCCAATGGCGCCAAAGCACATAAGCATGGTGTTGATGACATTTTTGCGCCTGGACAGGCCGCCATAGAAAAACGCCAAACCCGGTGTCATTAAAAACACGAGCATGGTGCAGACGAGCATAAACGTTGTCGATCCCGTATCGTACATTCGCTCTCCCTTGGTCGCATGAACGTTGTCGGCGCCCATAATGCGGCCGAGGGGCAACTGGTGTAGACCAGATACGGCGTTGTTAAACGCGGCGTTGTCGAATGGAAACGGCACCGCAATCTTGGAAACGGCGCGGCAACGGGCGCGAAACCAACGGGAAATACGCGAGCAAGGAAGCCGCGAGCGCGCCCGTCCCGGCTAGCGCCGGAACAGCTCGCGGGCTCGGTCGCGGAGGTCGGTAGCTCGGATGACGCCCTCGTAGCGGTTGATACGCAAGCGCGGGAAGGCATTGAAGAAGCGCAGGTCGCGGCGGCTGAGTGACACGCTCGGCACCGGACGGCTTATGCCCTTGCCGGCAAGGCGACGACTGAGCGACGGACGCGGCATGCTCGGTGCGGCATCGGCCACGCGGCGGGCGGCAAGCGCCAGGCCGCGAGCACCATCCGAGATAAACGTCGGCATCGAAGCCTTCTCGCGCAGGGCATCGAGCGCCGCGTCGCCCAGCTCGACCAGCCACGCGTTAACGGCACGGCCGCGGATGTGCGTCTGCGCCACCGAGTCGATCGCCGAATCGGGAATACGTTCGAGCATGGAGTCGGACGCATCGGCAAGCGACTCATTGATGCGGTCGGCAAGGTCGGCCCGGACGCGCTCCAGCTGATCGGACAGACGCCGCCAGCTCGCCAACGAGCACAACGCGTCGACCATCATCGCGACCGCGACGATAAAGGCGGACAGCCGCACAATCAGCACCGGCAGATGGCCAAGCAGCCCCAGCAATGCCGGCTCCACTAAACGGCAAATACACAACGCACCCAAGCCAAACGCGCAGGCCCAGTACAGGCAAATGCGTCCGTGCAAGTTAAACGGCAGGTGCGAGTAATCCCAAAAGCGAGCGCCCGTTGTTTTTTCCAACAGTACGCCTACGCTGTACTCAATCACGCTGCATACGAGCGCTGCAGCGACAAACTGGCTTGAGGCATCCGGAATCCCGCGCAACAGCAGCCAGCAGGCAATGCCGCCCACACCATAGATAGGACAACACGGCCCCAGCAAAAAGCCGCTGTTGGCAAATCGTCCGTGATTGAGCATGGCGCAGACCGTCGACTCCCACGCCCAGCCGCAAAACCCGTAAAAGGCAAACGAGAGCACCAGTGCCGAAAGCGGGCAGACGGCAAGCGTCGCGCCGCCAAACGCCATATCAATCGCGGTCCCCACCGTCTACCCTCTCCTCTTTTCGCTCGATTCGCCACTCACGCCATCGTCTGCCTCGTCCTTGCGCGGCAGACGGCCGGCGATCGTCTCGCGCAGAGCGCACCATTTATCCGCCAGGCACACAATCCATGCCTCACGACACGTCGGCGGCACCGGCACCAGCGGAAACATATGGCGCACGATAATATTCCGCTCGCGCGGCGTCAGATCAAAATCTTCCTCCGCACGCGCCAGGGCAAAAAATGGATGCCGAAATCCGTGCAGTCGATGGCTTGGGTCGGGATCGTGCCAGTCATAGAGAAAGTAATCGTGCAGCAGGGCCCCGCGCAACAACGAGGCGCGGTCGACCGAGACACCGACGCGGCCCAGGCGCTCGGCAAAGGACAGACTTGCCCGCGCCACCGAGGTCACATGCGCATACACCGTCACGTCGCCATGCTGGATAAACTCGCGCGTCAGGTCCAAGCGGCCCGCCTGGGCGAGCTGGCGGGCGGCATCGTCGACCTCGTGCGCGATTTTCTCGGCACGAACGGCATCGGACATGCTGCCTCCTTCCAGCGGCTCACGGCGGCAAGCCACGGCCTGCACGTATTGAAAAAATCATCATCGAATCTATCAGTATGGCATCGGACAAAACGTTTTGCCCCACCAGTTGGCGAATTACCGCGCCGCCGTCACATATCAAACGCCAAAATGTGCGAGACTGTCTTGTGCAATTGTGTCGGCCGAGGGAGCGCCGGCACTCGATTCGCATGGAGTAACCCACAACGATGCTGCTTACGCAAACGACAACGCCCGAGGACGTCAAGGCTCTTAATCGTGCCGAGCTCCCGCAGCTCTGCGACGAGATTCGCCACGCCATCCTCGAAAGCTCCGCCGCCGTCGGCGGGCACGTTGCCCCCAACCTGGGCGTCGTTGAGCTTACGGTCGCGCTCCATCGCGTGTTTAACTCCCCTATCGACAAGATTCTCTTTGACGTTTCGCACCAGACCTACGCCCACAAGGCGCTGACTGGGCGCGCGTACACTTATATCGATCCGAAGCGCTTTGGCGAGGCCTCTGGCTTTGCCAATCCCGACGAGTCCGAGCACGACCTGTTCGCCATGGGCCATACCTCCACGTCGGTGAGCCTGGGCTGCGGCCTGGCGCACGCTCGTGACCTGGTGGGCGATGCGTACAACGTCATCACCATCATTGGCGACGGCTCGCTTTCGGGCGGCCTGGCGTTTGAGGGCTTCAACAATGCCGCCGAACTCGACAGCAACCTGATCATCATCGTCAACGATAACGACCAGTCCATCGCCGAGAACCACGGTGGCCTCTATCGCAATCTGGCCGAGCTGCGCGCCAGCAACGGCACCTGTGAGCGCAACGTTTTCCGCGCGATGGGACTCGACTACCGTTATTTGGACGCCGGCAACGACGTGTTGGCCCTAGTCGACGCGCTGCAGGAACTGCGCAATATCGATCATCCCATCGTGCTGCACGTCTCCACCGCCAAGGGCAAGGGCTTTGAGCCAGCCCAAAACGACCCCGAGCGCTGGCACCACGTGGGTCCGTTTGACATGGCGACCGGGCGCAAGCTCTGCCCGGGCCATCCGAGCGAGCCTGCGCCGCGCACCTACGCCGACATTACGGGCGAGGCGCTCAGCGCCGCCATCGAGCGCGATCCGCAGGTCGTGGGCATCACGGCCGCCACACCCTACATCATGGGCTTTACACCCGAGCTTCGCGCCGCCGCCGGCAAACAGTTCGTCGATGTGGGCATTGCCGAGGAGCACGCCGTGACCTTTGCCACCGCGCTTGCGCGCTCGGGCGCCAAGCCAGTCTTTGGTGTGTACGGCACGTTTTTGCAGCGCGCCTACGACGAGCTGTGGCACGACCTGTGCCTCAACGACGCCCCCGCAACCATTTTGGTGTTTGGTGCGTCAATCTTTGGCACCACGTCCGAGACGCACCTTTCGTTCTTTGATATTTCCATGCTGGGCGGTCTTCCCAACATGCACTACTTGGCGCCGGCCTGCATGGAGGAATATCTGTCCATGCTGAGCTGGTCGCTCGACCACCGCGAGCATCCCGTGGCAATCCGCGTACCGGGCATCGGCCTGGTAAGCCGCCCCGACCTTGCGCCCGCCGAAGACACCGACTACAGCGCCGTTCGCTACAACGTGGTGCGTCAGGGCCGCGACGTTGCCGTGCTCGCGCTTGGCGATTTCTTTGAGCTGGGTGAGCGCGTGGCAAACCGCTTGGCCGCCGAGTACGGTATCGAGGCCACGCTCGTCAACCCTCGCTTTGCAGCCGAGCTCGACCGCAAGTTCCTCGACAGCCTTGTCGCCGAGCATCGCGTTGTCGTCACCCTCGAGGACGGCATCTTGGACGGCGGCTGGGGCGAGCGCGTGGCGTGCTACCTGGCCTGCACGCCCGTGCGCACGCGCACCTTCGGCATCGCCAAGGGCTTCCCCGACCGCTACGACCCCAACGAACTGCTCGCGCAGAACGGCATGACGGTCGAGAACATGGCCGCCGAAGCCGCAAGACTACTCAACGAGTAAGAAAACCTCCGCAAGGCAAGCACCCCCCTGCGGAGGTTTTTGTTTTCGCGACGCGATTATCTCAATCTGTAACATCTAGGGCCCGAATTCCCGTCTAACTGTTACAGATCTAGACAAGACGTCTTAGTCCCTGACCTTTGTCTCAATCTGTAACAGATAGAGACCTTTTGTCCGTCCAGATGTTACAGATCGAGACATTCGAATTCCCCTGAAGAGAAAATCTCGATCTGCAACAGTTAGAACCCATTTCCTCGTCTACCTGTTACTGATTGAGACAAAACAGCGAGGCGGGCCGTCCGAAAAGCACTATCTCAGCAGCAACAACCGACGTTTGTCCAGATAAAACCTGCCAAAATAAACCTGTCCCTTTTTGGTAGGTAGAATTACCCATAAGGTAAGTATGTTTCTGAGTTATTTCGTGTTGACCCATTTGAGCGCGATAGGGTATAACTCTACTCAACCGCTAGGGATTTTATTGAGAAAGGTGTTCTACCATGAGCAAGAACCTCTCCCAGCAGGTCGTTCTCGACCGCCGCGGCTTCGTTGCCGCCACCTTCGCAACCGTCGCCGGCCTTGGTCTTGCCGGCTGCTCCGACACCAGCGCCGAGGCCGACAAGGGTTCCGCCGCCGGTTCCTCCAAGAGCTCCGAGGATACCGAGGCTTCCACCACGCTCGACGCCAAGGCATTCGACAAGCTCGTCGACAACGGCCCCAAGGCCGATGACGATGCCGTCGCCGCCAGCACCTGGGCCACGGCCGTCAAGGACGCCGGCGTCTTTAAGATCGGTGGCGTTCAGACTTCCACGCTCTTCTCCCTCCTCAACGAGAAGGACGGTCAGACCCGTGGCTTCGATGCCGGTATCGCGCAGCTCCTGTCCAACTACATCCTGGGCGAGAACAAGGTCGAGATCACCCAGGTGACCTCGGACACGCGCGAGTCCGTCTTGCAGAACGGCCAGGTCGACGCCGTCTTTGCCACCTACACCATCACTGACGAGCGCAAGAAGCTTGTCTCCTTTGCCGGTCCCTATTACTACACGCAGCAGGCCATCCTGGTGCTCGCCGATAACGACGACATCAAGAGCGTCGACGACCTGGCCGACAAGAACGTCGCCGTCCAGTCCGGCTCCAACGGCCCCGCCATCCTGGAGGAGTTCGCCCCCAAGGCCAGCCAGCAGGAGTTCAAGACCGACGAGGAGGCCCGCCAGGCACTCCAGCAGGGCCGCGTTGACGCCTACGTCATCGATAACAACATGCAGCAGAGCGCCCTGGTCCGCGAGCCCGGTAAGTACAAGATCGCCGGCAAGCCCTTCGGCAGCAAGGAGCCCTATGGCATCGGTCTGCCGCTCGATTCCGACGGCGTCGCCTTTGTCAACGACTTCCTTAAGAAGATCGAGGACGACGGCACCTGGACCGAGCTGTGGCAGATCTGCATCGGCGACCGTACGGGCGACACCAATGTTCCCGAGCTGCCCGAGATCGGCGCCTAGGCAGCGAGCCTGGTAACGGCCGCAACGAAACCATATGGAAACGCACGATGCACTTTATTGCGATAAACTGTTTCCAATCTGAGTTGTCGGGGCTTCCGTACACACGGGAGCCCCTTTCCTTATCGGCGGGAGGTCCGCATGAGTCTCTCCGAACTCTGGTCGCTCTATGGCCAGAACTATATCGACGCGCTGCTAGCAACCTGGGGCATGACGCTTGAGTCGTTTGCCATCGCCATGGTGCTGGCCGTCGCCGTCACCGTGATGCGTGTGTCGCCGCTCAAGCCGCTGCGCGTCTTTGGCGACCTGTATGTCCAGGTCTTCCGTAACATCCCCGGCATCGCGCTGCTCATCATCGTCGTCTACGCGCTGCCGCCGCTCAAGGTCGTCCTGCCCTATCGCACCTGCGTTATCGTCGCTACGGTCCTTTTGGGCTCGGCCTTTGGCTCCGAGAACTTTATGAGCGGCATCAACACCGTCGGCGTCGGCCAGGTCGAAGCCGCCCGCTCGCTCGGCATGAGCTTCAGCCGTATCCTCGCCAAGATCGTGATTCCGCAGGCGCTGCGCTCAAGCGTATTGCCCATGACGAACCTCTTTATCGCCGTCATGCTCACCACCGCGCTCGGCAGTCAGGTGCCGCTTAAACCGCAAGAGCTCACCGGCGTGGTGAGCTACATCAATACCCGCTCGCTCGGCGGCGTCGCCGCGTTCTTTATCTCGGCGCTCGGCTACCTGGGCACGGCCTTTGTGGTGAGCCACATTGGCAACTACATCGACAAGAAGGTGAGGATCCTCCGATGAGCAAGCACTCCTCCCCTGCGCTCACCATGCGCGATGCGCTCTACGAGGCTCCCGGCCCCAAGATGCGCGCCAAGATTCGCATCGGCACCGCCATCTCGCTTGTTGCCGTCGCCACACTCGTCGTCCTGGTACTGCAGCGCTTTTATGTGACCGGCCAGCTTTCGGTCCACTATTGGTATTTCTTTACGCACCTCACCACCTGGAAGTTCCTGCTTGCCGGCTTTGAGGGCACCGTTAAAGTCGCACTCACCGCCGGTGTCATTGCGCTGGTACTGGGCTTAGCCCTTATGCTCGGCCGCACCAGCGACATTAAGCCACTGCAACTGGTCTGCCGTGTGCTCACCGATTTCTTCCGCGGCGTGCCGAGCCTGCTGTTCATCTACTTCTTCTTTTTGGTGCTGCCCCAGTACAAGATCGCGCTGCCGTCGTTTTGGATGCTCACGCTCCCCGTCGCACTCGCTGCAGCCGGCGTACTCGCCGAGATCTTCCGCGCCGGCGTCAACGCCGTGCCGCGCGGGCAGGTCGAGGCGGCCCAGGCGCTCGGTCTCTCCAAGGCCAAAATCACCTTTAAAATCGTGTTGCCGCAGGCTATTCGGTTTATCATTCCGTCCTTGATTTCACAGCTTGTGGTCGTAGTCAAAGACACCACCGTCGCCTATGTGGTGAGCTATCCCGACCTGATGCAAAATGCCCGCGTGCTCATTACCAACTACGACGCCCTCGTGTCGGTCTACCTGGTTATCGCGGTCATCTACATCCTCATCAACGTCGCGATCAACAAGGCCGCTGTCTACGTTTCGCACAAGACCGGCGCGACCATCATCCGCTAACGCTTTACCATTTCGAGTCATAAGGAGCCGAGCACCATGGCACAGAGCACCTCTTCCACCGGCAATCAGCCGCTGATCGAGCTCAGACACGTCGATAAGCACTATGGCGATCTGCACGTCCTCAACGACATCAATCTCTCGGTCGACCGCGGCGAGGTCGTCGTTGTGATCGGTCCCTCGGGCTCGGGCAAGTCGACCATGTGCCGCACCATCAACCGCCTGGAAACTATCGACTCGGGCGAGATCCTCATCGAGGGCGAGCCCCTGCCGCAGGAAGGCAAGGATCTTGCCCGCATGCGCGCCGAGTTGGGCATGGTGTTCCAACAGTTCAACCTGTTCGCACATATGACCGTACTGCAGAACGTCATGCTGGGGCCGGTCGACGTGCTGGGTGTATCCAAGGAGGAGGCTCGTGAGCGCGCCATGGACCTGCTGAGCCGCGTGGGCGTGGCCGAGCAGGCCGACAAGGTACCCGCACAGCTTTCGGGCGGCCAGCAGCAGCGCGTGGCCATCGCCCGTTCACTCGCCATGCAGCCCAAGGCCATGCTTTTTGACGAGCCCACGAGCGCTCTTGATCCCGAGATGATCAACGAGGTGCTCGAGGTCATGGTCCGTCTGGCCCAGAAGGGCATGACGATGATCGTCATCACGCACGAGATGAACTTCGCCCGCCGCGTGGCCGACCGCGTCGTGTTCATGGCCGACCTGTCTCTTATACACATCTCCGAGCCCACGAGAC
>CABSMQ010000050.1:0-14635 GCA_902478965.1 uncultured Collinsella sp.
TAAGAGACAGCCCAAGCATTATGAGTGGGGGCGTCAGCCAACGAAAACCCGGGCTGCCCAAAGTCAACGCAGGCACGCGCCGCCGAAGGCCAGGCGCAAGGTTTTCGTAGATTCCGCACGAGCCGAAGAGCACTTAATGTGCTCTTCGTGCGAGCCAGGACTTGACCGAGCGAAAACCTTGCGCCTGGCCTTCGGCGGCGCGTGCCGGATGGTGGAATTGTGTGCAGCCCGGTTTTCCGTTGACCGACGCCGGGGTCCCCGCCATAATACTTTCGGTTCACGCACGAATCCGCTGCCAGAGACAGCCGGCGCAAACGGGTCTTACCCGCGAGCTTAATGGGATATCCCGCCAGCCGAGGTGGTCGAGTAGATATGTCTTCTCGCCCCCGTCGCTCATGCAGCGCGGGGGCTTTCTTTTTGGACATGCCCCCGTCACGTCCTTGTGGCGGACCGTGCCCGGAAAGAATTCGAGGAGGTGTAATTCATGCCCCAGCAGTACAAAATCGACAAGGTTGCAGAGATCGAGTCCCGTATCGCCGAGAACGCCGGTCTGTTCGTCGTCAACTACAACGGTCTGACGGTTAAGCAGGCTCAGGAGCTGCGTCATCAGCTTCGCGAGTGCGGCGCCGAGATGAAGGTCTACAAGAACAACCTGGTCAAGATCGCCCTCAAGAACCAGGAGCAGCCCGAGATCGACGAGATCCTCGCCGGCCCCGTCGCTTATGTGTTCTACGAGACCGAGCCGGTCGAGGCCGCTAAGGCCCTTAAGGACTTCTCCGCTCAGTCCAAGGGCGTCCTTGAGATCAAGGGCGGTATCTCCGACGGCAAGGCCGTTTCCGCTGATGATGTTAAGGCTATCGCCGAGCTGCCCACCAAGGATCAGCTTCTCGGCCAGATCGCCGGTCTCATCTCCGGTTTCGCTCGCGACATCGCTGTCTGCGTCAACGGCGTTTCCTCTGGTCTCGCTCGTTCGATTCAGCAGGTCTCCGAGCAGAAGGCAGCCTAGTTGCTGTTTTCACCCGCGGCGGCAACGCCGCACCCCTGGCGCATTCGCGCCGTGTTTTAACTGATCTCCGTGCACAGACACGGAAACCGAAAGGACTTAGAAATGGCTAAGCTTACCACCGATGAGATCATCGATGCTCTTAAGGAAATGACCCTTCTCGAGGCTTCCGAGCTCGTCAAGGCTATCGAGGACACCTTCGGCGTTTCCGCCGCTGCTCCTGCCGCTGTTGTCGCCGCTCCCGCTGCTGGCGCTGCTGAGGCCGAGGAGAAGACCGAGTTTGACGTCGTGCTCGAGGGCTTCGGCGACAACAAGATCCAGGTCATCAAGGCCGTCCGTGAGCTCACCAACCTTGGCCTGAAGGAGGCCAAGGAGGTCGTCGAGGGCGCTCCCAAGGCTGTTCTCGAGGGTGCCAAGAAGGAGGACGCCGAGGCTGCCAAGGAGAAGCTCGAGGCTGCTGGCGCTGCTGTCACCCTCAAGTAATCAGGCTTTCTCGTCAGATTTCTTTAAAGACGGGGTTCGCATTGCGAGCCCCGTCTTTTTTGTTTTTCGGTCCCTCGGCATCGGTTGCTCAAACTGCCATATTCTGTGATTTGCGTCGTATCGGGTGCCCTGCCGTTGGGCAATAAAATTGCACCATTCGAGCAATAATTTGCGTTGACCTGCTGAAGAATTGCCTCTGCCTTGTAGCGACATATAGTTCCAGCGGTAAGATGCTTGGGTATCGCAATTTGGTCTGCGGCTGTGTGCCGCACGCATGGGGCGCTTTTGCGCCTGCGAAAGGATCTTTGAATAACATGAAGGCAATCATCCCCGCCGCCGGTCTTGGCACGCGTTTTCTGCCTGGCACCAAGTGCACGCCCAAAGAGATGCTGCCGGTGCTCGACAAGCCCGTCATTCAGTACGTCGTCGAGGAGGCGCTCGACCCCGAGGAAGTCGACGACGCCATCATCGTTACTTCTCCCGGCAAGCCCGAGCTACTGAACTACTTCCAGCCCGATCGCTCGCTCGAGAACCTGCTGCGCGAGCGCGGCAAGAACGCCTATGCCGACGCCGTCGCCCACGCTGGCGGTATGCCGGTCGACTTCCGTTATCAGTACGAGCCCAAGGGCCTCGGCCATGCTATCCGCTCTGCTGCCGACGCCGTGGCAGGGGAGAACTTTCTAGTTCTTCTGGGCGACTACGTTGTGCCTAACCGCGACATCTGCGACAAGATGCTCGCCGTTTCCAAGGAGCACGGTGGCGCTTCGGTTATCGCCGTCGCTGCTTGCTCGCCCGAGGAAGTCAGCCGCTACGGCGTTATCGCCGGTGAGCGCGTCGGTTCGCTCGAGGGTGCCGAGGACGTTGCCGATGCAGAGCCGGGCGCTGTCTGGCGTATCGGCGGTCTGGTCGAGAAGCCCGCTCCCGAGGCTGCTCCGTCCAACCTGTACATCGTCGGTCGTTACCTGCTGAGCCCGCTGGTTATGGACCTGCTCGCCGATCAGCAGGCCGGCAAGGGCGGCGAGATTCAACTCACCGACGCCATGGCCCGTTCGCTCGACCGCGAGGCCATGTACGCTGTCGTCATCGACCCGCTCTCGGGCTACGACACCGGCACTCCCTCTGGCTGGATGGCCACCAACGCCCTCATGGCCGCAAGCGATCCTCGCTTTGCCAGCGCCTTCTGGGACGCCATCGACGAGCGCGGCGGCTTGATGCGCAAATAAGCCTTCGGGCATCGACATTTACGGGCGCGGATCTCGGTTCGCGCCCGTTTTTTATAAGAGCTGCGATTGCCGGCTCTCTGTTCACAGAAAATATATGAACAGATGTTCGATACATATACATTTACCTGCGTGTTTTCTGTCGAAAAACTTTGCTACTCCAAAAACTCAATCGCGTCAAGGCTTTTCTTGCCTAACGGTCGGTACCTGATAAACTATTAGGTTGCGATAACTGGCGAAGCTATGCCTCGCCAACCCACCGAGCATTTCCGTGAAGGAGGAAAAACCTGGTGACCTACGCATACACTGCCACTGAGCGCAAGCGCGTCAGCTTCGGGAAAATCCCGGAGGCCATGGAGCTCCCCAACCTTATCTCTGTTCAAAGGGAATCCTTTGAGCGTTTTAAGGACGAGGGCCTTCGTGAGGCGTTCAAGGAATCCAGCCCCATCCAGAGCCAGAACCATGTTCTCGAGGTTACCTTCGGCGAGCATCAGTTCGGCGACCCCGCGCACACCGTCGAGGAGTGCCGCGAGAAGGACATGACCTATCAGGCCCCGCTTCTGACCGACGTTCGTCTCACCAACAAGGAGACCGGCGAGATCAAGGAGCAGCTCGTCTTTATGGGCGACTTCCCCATGATGACCGATCAGGGCACCTTCATCATCAACGGTACCGAGCGTATCGTCGTTTCGCAGCTCGTCCGTTCCCCGGGTGTGTACTACAGCTCCGAGATGGATTCGGGCAAGCAGATCTACAAGGCCCAGATCATCCCGTCCCGCGGTGCCTGGCTCGAGTTTGAGGTCGACAAGCGCGACCAGCTCATGGTCTCCATCGACCGTAAGCGCAAGCAGAGCGCCACGATGTTCCTGCGCGCCCTTGGCATCGCCGTCACCAACGACGACATCATCGAGCTGCTCGGCAACTCCGATGTGATTAAGCGCACCCTGGAGCGCGACACCGCTCTCACTCGCGAGGATGCCCTTATCGAGATCTACCGTCGTCTGCGCCCGGGCGAGCCTCCCACCGTGGACGCTTCCCGCAGCCTGCTCGAGGGCCTGCTCTTTAACCCGCAGCGCTACGATTTGGCCCGCGTCGGTCGTTACAAGGTCAACAAGAAGCTTAACCTCACCACCGAGGAAGAGGTCACGGTGCTTACCGACGAGGATATCGTCGCGACGCTGCGCTACCTCCTGTCCCTCGCTGCCGGCGAGCAGGGCTTCAAGGTCGACGACATCGATCACTTTGGCAACCGCCGCATCCGCACCGTCGGCGAGCTCGTCGCCAACCAGTTCCGTATCGGCATGAGCCGTATGGAGCGCGTCGTCCGTGAGCGCATGAGCTCCCAGGACATCGACGAGATTACCCCGCAGTCGCTCATCAACATCCGCCCGATCGTGGCCTCCATCAAGGAGTTCTTCGGCTCCTCGCAGCTCTCGCAGTTCATGGACCAGGCGAACCCCCTGACCGGTCTGACCCACAAGCGTCGTCTGTCCGCACTCGGCCCTGGCGGTCTTGCCGGCCACAAGTCCGGCTCCAGCCGCCGCACCAACGTGCCGACGGCCGTCCGCGACGTTCACAACTCGCACTACAGCCGCATGTGCCCGATCGAGACCCCCGAAGGCCCCAACATCGGCCTGATCGGCTCGCTCGCCCTCTACGCCCGCGTCAACGAGTACGGCTTCATCGAGGCTCCGTTCCGCCGCGTCGAAAACGGCGTTGCCACCGACCAGATCGACTGGATGACCGCTGACGAGGAAGAGAAGCACGTCATCGCGCCGGCCAACACGCCGCTCGATCCCAAGACCAACGAGTTCATCACGACCGATGCCGAGGGCAAGCTGGTCCGTCCGCACACCGTGATCGCCCGTACCCGCGACTTCGACGGCTCCTTCGGCGCTCCCGCCGACGTGCCTGTCGAGGACGTCGACTACATGGACGTCTCGCCGCGTCAGATGCTCTCCGTCGCAGCCACGCTGATCCCGTTCCTCGAGCACGACGACGCCAAGCGTACGCTGATGGGCGCTAACATGCAGCGTCAGGCCGTGCCGCTGGTTCACCCCGCCGCTCCCTATGTCGGTACCGGCATGGAGCGTCGCGCCGCTCTGGACTCTGGCGAGGTCACCCTGGCCAAGAACGCCGGCGAGGTCATCTTTGCCGACGCCGCCAAGATCATCGTCAAGCATGCCGGCGGCATGGACGAGTATCACCTGGCCAAGTACCAGCGCTCCAACCAGTCCACCTGCATCAACCACCGTCCGCTCGTGCGCGTCGGTGACACCGTTGAGCAGGGCGAGCCCTTGGCTGACGGTCCTTCGACCGATCATGGCGAGCTCGCACTGGGCCAGAACCTCACCGTGGCATACATGCCGTGGGAAGGCTTTAACTACGAGGACGGTATCGTCGTGTCCGAGCGCCTGGTGGCCGAGGACCTGCTGACGACCATCAACATCACCCGTCACGAGATCGACGCCCGCGACACCAAGCTCGGCCCCGAGGAGATCACCCGCGAGATCCCGAACCTCTCCGAGGACATGCTTGCCAACCTCGACGAGGACGGCATCATCCGCATCGGCGCCGAGGTCGGCCCTGGCGACATCCTGGTCGGCAAGGTCACGCCTAAGGGCGAGAGCGCTCTGACCGCCGAGGAGCGCCTGCTGCGCGCCATCTTCGGTGCCAAGGCTCACGACGTTCGCGACACCTCCCTTAAGATGCCTCACGGCGCTTACGGCCGCGTCATCGACGTCGTCCGCTTTAGCCGCGAGAACGGCGACGACCTGGCCCCCGGCGTCAACGAGCAGGTGCGCGTCTACGTCGCCCAGCGTCGTAAGATCCAGCAGGGCGATAAGATCGCCGGCCGCCACGGCAACAAGGGTGTTATCTGTAACGTTCTGCCGGTCGAGGACATGCCCTACATGGCTGACGGTACCCCGATCGACGTTATCCTCAACCCGCTGGGCGTTCCTTCGCGTATGAACGTCGGCCAGCTGCTCGAGTGCCACCTTGGCTGGGCTGCTGCCTGCGGTTGGGATACCGAGAATGCAGATTCCGACAAGTATGTTCCCGGTCCGTTCTTCACCGCGACGCCCGTCTTCGACGGCGCCAAGGAGGATGAGATCGCCGAGGTCATCCGTCGCGCCAACAAGAACATGCTCAACAAGGCTACCGCTGCCTTTGGCGATCACATGCGCCCCGAGTTCGTCACCCAGCTTGACGAGCGTGGCAAGACCCGCCTGTTCGACGGCCGCACCGGCGAGGAGTTCCGCGAGCCCATTACCGTGGGTACGTCCTACATCCTCAAGCTCGGCCACATGGTCGACGACAAGATCCACGCCCGTTCGACCGGCCCTTACAGCCTGGTTACCCAGCAGCCTCTGGGCGGCAAGGCTCAGTTCGGCGGCCAGCGCTTCGGCGAGATGGAAGTTTGGGCACTGTACGCTTACGGTGCTTCCAACGTCCTGCAGGAGATCCTGACCGTCAAGTCCGACGATACCGTGGGCCGCGTCAAGACCTACGAGTCCATCGTCAAGGGCGAGAACGTTCCTGTCCCGGGTATCCCCGAGTCCTTCAAGGTTCTCGTCAAGGAGATTCGCTCCCTCGCGCTGGACATCGAGCCCATGCACGATGCCGACGAGGACGCCTCCGCACCTGTGACCGCCGAGGAGACCTCTGCCCTCGATGACCTGGCTGCGCTCGCCGGCGTTGACGCCGACGTCGAGGCCCAGGATACCGAGACCGCCGAGGCACCCGAGGCTGTCGCCGCCACGACCACTGATAAGGAGTAGTTGACTGTGGCAGATTTCGAAGCTACTGATTTTGACTCGGTAAAGATCTCCCTTGCCTCCGCCGACCAGATCCGTTCCTGGTCGCACGGTGAGGTCAAGAAGCCGGAGACCATCAATTACCGTACCCTCAAGCCCGAGAAGGACGGCCTGTTCTGCGAGAAGATCTTCGGTCCCGCCAAGGACTGGGAGTGCTCCTGCGGCAAGTACAAGGGCATCCGCTTCAAGGGCATCGTCTGCGAGCGCTGCGGCGTCGAGGTCACCTCGGCCAAGGTGCGTCGCGACCGCATGGGCCACATCGAGCTCGCCGCTCCCGTGTCCCACATCTGGTACTTCAAGAGCCCCACGAGCTTCCCGATGAGCCGTATGCTCGACATCAAGTCCAAGGACCTCGAGAAGGTTCTGTACTTTGCCAGCTACATCATCACTGAGGTCGACTACGAGGCTCGCGAGGCTGACGCTGACGACCTGCGCGAGGAGCTCGCCGCCGATCTGGAAGAGATCGATGCCGAGTGCGCCCGCCAGATCGAGTCCCTCAAGGAGCAGGGCAACCCCGAGAACTTTGACGAGTTCTCCGACGAGGAGCCGCTGACCCCCGAGGAGATCGCCTCTGGCATCGTCGACATCGAGGAAGAGTGCAAGGACGAGAAGCAGCTCCGCACGGACGCCTTCAACGCCTTCATGAAGCTCACCGAGCGCGACCTCATCTCCGATGAGCCGCTGTTCCGCGAGATGACCCGTTACTACTCCATGTACTTCAAGGGTGGTATGGGTGCCGAGGCCGTCCGCGACCTGCTCGCTGCCATCGACCTCCCCTCCGAGGCCGAGAAGCTCAAGGCCATCATCGCCGACGAGGACTCCCAGAAGCAGAAGCGCGAGAAGGCCGTCAAGCGCCTCGAGGTCGTTGACGCCTTCCTGAAGGGCGGCAACAGCCCCGCGAACATGATTCTGGACGTCATCCCGGTCATTCCACCCGATCTGCGCCCGATGGTCCAGCTCGACGGCGGCCGCTTCGCCGCGTCCGACCTCAACGACCTGTATCGTCGCGTGATCAACCGTAACAACCGACTCAAGCGCCTGCTCGACCTGGACGCCCCTGCGATCATCGTGAACAACGAGAAGCGCATGCTCCAGGAGTCCGTGGACGCCCTGTTCGACAACGGCCGTCGTGGTCGCCCGGTCTCTGGCCGTGGCGGTCGCCCGCTCAAGTCGCTCGCCGAGGCTCTCAAGGGCAAGCAGGGTCGTTTCCGTCAGAACCTGCTGGGCAAGCGTGTCGACTACTCCGGCCGTTCAGTCATCGTTACCGACCCCAAGCTGCTGCTGCACCAGTGCGGTCTGCCCAAGACCATGGCGCTGGAGCTCTTCAAGCCCTTCGTCATGAAGCGCCTGGTCGAGCTTGGCAAGGTCGAGAACATCAAGGGCGCCAAGCGCGCTATCGACCGCGGTGCCACCTTTGTGTGGGATATCCTCGAAGAGGTCATCGACGGCCGCGTCGTGCTGCTCAACCGTGCACCGACCCTGCACCGTCTGTCCATCCAGGCCTTTGAGCCGGTGCTGGTCGAGGGCAAGGCTATCCACCTGCACCCGCTGGTCTGCTCGCCCTTCAACGCCGACTTCGACGGCGACCAGATGTCTGTCCACGTGCCGCTGTCCAGCCAGGCTCAGGCCGAGGCTCGCGTGCTCATGCTCTCTGCGAACAACCTGCGCTCGCCGGCATCCGGCAAGCCGGTTAACATCCCCTCGCAGGACATGATCATTGGTGTGTACTACCTCACCCAGGTCCGCGAGGGTCTGCCGGGTGAGAACCACGTGTTCGCCAGCTTCGATGACGCGCTGCACGCCTATGACTGCCGCTCCGAGGTCGACATGCAGGCCAAGATCCAGGTCCGCGTGTCCGCTGCCGATGCCAACGTCATCAACGAGGACGGCACCCGTATCTTCCGCGTCAAGAACGGCAAGAACGAGTTTGTCGACTACGATGTCACCGGCAACAAGACCGCGCGCTTCGAGACCTCTATCGGCCGCATCATCTTCAACCGCCAGTGCCTGCCCGAAGACTACGAGTTCATGAACTACAAGATGGTCAAGGGCGACGTGGCCAAGCTGGTTGCCGACTGCTGCGATCGTTACCCCGAGGCCAAGGTCGGCCCGATCCTCGACGCCATCAAGTACTCCGGCTTCCACTACGCTACCCGCGCCGGCCTCACTATCTCGGTGTGGGACGCTCTCATCCCTGCCGAGAAGCAGGAGCTGCTCGATCGCGCCCAGGCCAACGTCGACCAGATCAACGAGTACTTCGAGGAGGGCTTCATCAACGAGACGGAGCGCCACATCGAAGTCGTTAACGAGTGGACCGCTTGTACCGACAAGGTCGCAGCGCTCATGCTCGACATGTTCGACGAGGAGAACCCGCTGTACATGATGGCCGACTCCGGTGCCCGTGGTTCTAAGACCCAGCTGCGTCAGCTCGGCGGCATGCGTGGCCTGATGGCAGACATGTCCGGCGAGACGATCGACCTTCCCATTAAGGCGAACTTCCGCGAGGGCCTGCTGCCGCTCGAGTACTTCATTTCGACCTACGGCGCCCGTAAGGGCCTGGTCGATACCGCATCCCACACCTCGGACTCTGGTTACCTGACCCGTCGTCTGGTCGACGTGGCCCAGGACGTCATCGTCCGCGAGGAGGACTGCGGTACGCACGAGGGCGTCACCTACAACCTCATCATCCCCGGCACCACTGACCTCAACACCGACCTCGTCGGCCGTTGCTTCATCGAGGACGTCGTGGCTCCCGACGGCACCGTGCTCTTTGAGCAGGACGGCTACATCGAGAAGGTCGCCGACATCCAGAAGATGGTCGATGCGGGCCTTAAGAAGGTCAAGCTCCGCGCGCTGCTCACCTGCCGCTCCAAGTACGGCGTGTGCCAGAAGTGCTACGGCTGGGATCTTTCCACCCGTCGTCCGGTCGCCATCGGTACCGCGGTCGGCATTATTGCCGCCCAGTCCATCGGCGAGCCCGGTACGCAGCTTACGATGCGTACCATTCACTCCGGCGGCGTCGCTGGCGTCGACGATATTACGCAGGGTCTGCCTACGGTCAGCCGTATGTTCGATATCGTCGGCAACGTCAACGAGAAGATTCTGGGTCGCGAGGCCGAGCTGGCTCCGTACTCCGGTCACCTCTCGATCAAGCCCGAGAAGTCCGAGTACGTGCTGACGCTCACCGACTCCGAGGATCACACCCGTGTCCTCGACGAGCGTCGCGTCCCCGCTTCGGTGCGCTTTATGCCCGAGATCGAGGACGGCTGCGAGGTTCGCGCCGGCGACCAGATCACCAAGGGCTTCGTCAACTTCCGCAACCTGCGCAAGCTGACCGACATCGAGTCGACGATGCACACCTTCGTCGAGAGCGTCAAGGACGTTTACACCAGCCAGGGCGTCGACCTGAACGACAAGCACATCGAGGTGCTCGCACGTCAGATGCTGCGTCGCGTTCAGATCACCAACCCCGGTGACTCCAAGTACCTGCTTGGTCAGTACGTCGACCGTTATGAGTTCGCCGACGAGGTCGAGCGCGTTGCCCGTCTGGGCGGTCAGGCTCCCGTGGCCGAGCCCGTCATCCTGGGTACGCTCAAGGTCGCGTCCAACATCGACTCCTGGCTGTCGAGCGCTTCGTTCATCCGTACCGCCGGCGTCCTTACCGAGGCTGCCATCGAGGGCAAGGTCGACCACCTGCTCGACCTTAAGTCCAACGTCATCGTCGGTAAGAAGATCCCGGCCGGTACCGGCCTCAAGCCGTACGCCAACGCCAAGCTGACGTATCGTACGGCCGACGGCTATGTCGACATCGACGGCCCGGCTTCGCCCAACGCCAAGTCGCTGCCCGAGTGGGCTCCGGTGGAGCTCAAGGACCTGGACGAGCAGCTCCCGCAGCAGCTCGACTGGGCCGGCTACGACGAGTTCGGTGGTGCTGACGGTTCGTTCACCCGCAACGGCCACACCATCTCCGCCGAGAAGGCTCGCCTGTACCTGTTCGACGACCTGGGCGTGTCGCAGCGCTGGACCAACAAGTTCAGCGAGGTCGGCATCGAGACGGTCGGCGACCTGGTCGGCAAGTCCGAGGAGGATCTGCTGCGCATCGATGGTATCGGTGCCAAGGCGATCGAGGAGCTCCGTGACGGCCTGGAGGCCCACGACCTGCTCTACATCCTCGAGAACAACGACGACGTTGCCGACGAGGAAGACCTCTCGCAGCTGCTGCAGATGGTCTTTAGCCCCGACGGTCCGGACGATATCCTGCTGGGTACCTCCGCTCCGACGCATCACGCCGACGCCGACGAGGAGCTCCTGGGCGCTCCGATCGACGATAAGAAGGCTCCCGCCAACGGCGCGATCAACGAGGATATGGCTTCCCTCGACGAGCTGCTCAACCAGCTCGTGGACACCGATGACGCCGAAGAGGCCAAGGACAACGACGAGGAGTAACCTCCAAGTACGTTAACCGTCCTTCCAAAGACCCGTTTCCCAACAGGGGAGCGGGTCTTTTTTGTTGAAGAAAACCTGCCAATAAGGGACAGGTTTATTTTGGTAGGTTATTCCTGCTTGAATTTGAAACATTTCGTTCGGTCAAAGCGTATCTATGGTGAGGACCTCATCAAGGATCATTAACGTCACCGGGAGGTGATTATGGAAGAACAAGCATTTAGACAGGCGGTCGAGGATCACCGTGATGTCGTGTTTCGAATCGCATTGACGTACCTGCGCGATCGTGCCGACGCCGACGATGTTGCCCAGGATGTCTTTCTTAAGCTGCTTAAAAGCGATGGACATTTTGAAAGTTGGGAACATCTTCGTCGATGGCTTATCCGGGTCACGATCAATGAATGTAAATCGCTCTTTCGAAAGCCATGGAGGCGTGTGGAGGATATTGAGAACCTGGCCGATTCGCTTTCGGCGGCGCAGGATGAGACCAAGGCGGTCCTGTCAGACGTTATGCGACTTCCGGAGCGATTCCGCGTTCCCATCGTGCTCTATTACTATCTGGGCTTTTCGACCTCAGAGATTGCCGAGTTGTTGCATGTACCAGCCGCGACCGTTCGAACGCGTTTGGCTCGCGGCAGGTCGAAGCTCAAGTTCATCCTAGAGGAGGGCGACCGTGAAATCCAATCAAATCAAGCAGGCCTTCGAGTCCATCCAAGCCGATAGCAATCTTGCAGATCGCGTCCTTAATACTGCTGCGGGTGAGCCGCTTCATCGAAAGGGCCACGCGAAGCCTCTCTATGTTGCCGTAATCGGGTGTCTTGTCGGAGTGTTGGCGACCGGAGGGGTCGCCTACGCAGTTATCAATTCCAGCTATTTTGCCTCAGCCTGGGGAAACCACGGCAACGGGGATTCCATTACCTGGACCAACGGCGGCTCATCGGGGACTCAATATACCTACACCAGAGAGTTCGGTGACGGCATCGCGCCCCAAAGCCTGGAGGGCACAGTCCAGAAGGTTGATCTGTCCGTCGAGGGTAATGGCTATACGCTCGATATCCATGAGATGGCTATCGACCAAAACGGCTGCGGAGCCGTGACGTTTACGTTGTCCAATCCAAATGGCGTTAACTACTACAAGCCGGCAGCAGAGACGGGCGAACTTGTTCTCTATGGTGAAGAAGAACAAGGCATCGGTACGCCCAGCATGAACTTCGGCGAGGAATGGGCTGACACACGCTGCACAATTGATAAAGACACATCAAGCGACACGGTCATTAACGGCACGATGTACTTTGCATCTTGGAATCGCGATCGAGATTTACGACGCGCTGTCACTTGGAATATCTCCTGGACAGAGGGCGAAGGCGAGGATGCGAAGCCGTTCGAGGCATCGACGCCCGAGTTTAGCGTCGGAGCGTACGTCGATACAAAGGAACTCCGCTCCGATGACTCGCCTCTCGAGATCAGCCCGTTTTCCATCCAGACGCACATCGATGATCTGGGCTATGAAGCAGTTGATCATAAACTGACCGTCAGCTACAAGGATGGATCGGAGCAGATTATCGAAGATGACGACGCAGGGGCGTACAATTTCTATGTTTCGATGGCACGCAATAGCGGAGAGAACATTTGGGTGCCAACGAAGTTGATTGATGTCGACCAAGTGGTTTCAGTAACGCTCGAAGGCACACGCTGCACTTCAACAGGGGGCGCCGAAACGTCGGAACCCTTTACCATCGTCTATTCGTAAGATTTGGGGCCGCTTCCTACTAGGGGAAGCGGCCTTCTTTGCGGTAAATGGGCGGTTAGACCGCACGATATTCGCCTGCATTTCTGAAGTATGCGGCAAAATCTTGATGGGTCGACCACACCGTATATGCTCAAGCGTTCTACCTGCGGGTTTGTTATCGCAAAATCCCTGTGTGCTCGGTAAGTTCATAATTTGCCGCATACTTCCGAAAACACCGTCAATCTACAGTGTTAGTGAGGTCGGATCACCGCTGGAGCGCGACGTTTCCCCAGATAAAACCGACCAAAATAAACCTGTCCCTTTTTGGTAGGGAACGTTGCCCCGACGAGCACGTCGGATTCCCGGTCCGGGCGGCCCGCTGTTTAAGTTTGTCGCGAGTTCCGCACGCAAAGGAAAGCACTTAATGTGCTTTCCGTCTTGCGCAGGACTGTAGAGCAGCAAACTTAAACAGCGGGCCGCCCGGACCGGGAATCCGCCCCCGCGCACAGAAGGGGATTCCTTTTGTGTAGGCTTTGCGGAAATGTGCCAATTTTGGGATACGCCCGGCGGCGTGGTCTGTTGACGACACAGCTAACGGCACGTATCCTATCGAACTGCGTGTTTCGTAGGGGGATGCTGACCCCTCGATTCAAGCCGTTGCACTTTACAGAAAGCTGGAATCATTCGAGAAGGAGTACGCTTTGCCTACTATTAACCAGCTGGTTCGCCAGGGCCGTCGTTCCGTGCCCAAGAAGTCCAAGAACGCTGCTCTGCAGCACAACTCCCAGAAGCGCGGCGTGTGCACCCGCGTCTTCACCACGAGCCCCAAGAAGCCGAACTCGGCTCTTCGTAAGGTTGCCCGTGTTCGCCTCGTCAACGGCATCGAAGTTACTGCTTACATCCCGGGTGAGGGCCACAACCTGCAGGAGCACTCTATCGTGCTCGTCCGCGGCGGTCGTGTCCGTGACCTCCCTGGTGTCCGTTATCACGTCATCCGTGGCGCTTACGACGCTGCTCCGGTCCAGAACCGTATGCAGGCCCGTTCCAAGTACGGTGCTAAGCGCCCTAAGGCTAAATAAGCCAGATAACGTTTTGATACTTTCGCCGTGTGCCGCCTAAGCGCCGCACGGTAGACACTTAAGGAGATTTCACATGCCGCGTCGTGCAGCAGCTAATCGTCGTGAGGTTCAGCCTGACGCCGTTTACAACAACCGCCTGGTGACTCAGCTCATCAACAAGGTCCTTCTTGACGGCAAGAAGGCCACCGCTGAGCGCATCGTTTACACCGCTTTCGAGATCGTTGCCGAGAAGTCCGAGGGTGGCGACGCTCTCGCTACCTTCAAGAAGGCTATGGACAACGTCAAGCCCACGCTCGAGGTTAAGCCCAAGCGTGTCGGTGGCGCTACCTATCAGGTCCCGATGGAGGTCAACTCCCGTCGTTCCACCGCTCTGGGTATCCGCTGGATCGTCAACTTCTCCCGCGCTCGCAAGGAGAAGACCATGGCCGAGCGTCTCGCCAACGAGATCCTCGACGCTTCCAACGGCCTGGGCGCTTCCGTCAAGAAGCGTGAGGACGTCTTCAAGATGGCCGAGGCCAACCGCGCGTTCTCTCACTATCGTTGGTAAGTTTAAGGTAAGGAACTAACATGGCTAAGCCTAAGTACAAGCTTTCCGATACCCGTAACATCGGCATCATGGCCCACATCGATGCCGGTAAGACCACCACGACCGAGCGTATTCTTTACTACACCGGTAAGACCCACAAGATCGGTGAGGTCCATGAGGGCGCTGCCACCATGGACTGGATGGTTCAGGAGCAGGAGCGCGGCGTAACCATTACCTCCGCTGCTACCACGTGCTTCTGGAAGAAGGACGGTACCGACTACCGCATCCAGATCATCGACACCCCGGGCCACGTTGACTTCACCGCCGAGGTCGA
>CABSMQ010000051.1:0-14296 GCA_902478965.1 uncultured Collinsella sp.
AGATTTCTGCCTGTCTCGTGGGCTCGGAGATGTGTATAAGAGACAGTCTCAATCCTGCGTGGCCTCAAGGAGAAGTACGAGATCTTCCACGGCGTGCACATCACCGATAGCGCGCTCGTGGCCGCCGCCGACCTCTCCGATCGCTATATCGCCGACCGCTTCCTACCCGACAAGGCCATCGACCTGGTCGATGAGGCCGCAAGTCGCCTGCGCATGGAGCTCGACAGCATGCCGGTCGAGATCGACGCCACCACGCGTCAGCTCACCCAGCTGCAGATCGAAGAGCAGGCGCTCATGAAGGAGACCGACGACGCCTCCAAGGAGCGTCTGGAGGCCCTACGCCAAGAGATTGCCGAGGTCCAGGAAAAGCTCAACGTGCAAAAGGCCGGCTGGCTCAACCAGAAGAACGCCATCGACCACGTGCAGGAGCTTAAGGGCCAGCTCGACGAGGCCAAGAGCGAAGAGGAGCGCGCGACGCGCAACGGCGATCTGGGCCGTGCGTCCGAGCTACGCTACTCCGTGATTCCGGGTCTGCAGCAGCAGATTCAGGATTCTGAGGCTGCGCTCGAGGCGCAAAAGCAGCAGGACGGCGAGGGCCTCAACGAGCAGGTGACCTCCGATGAGATCGCCGAGGTTGTGAGTGCCTGGACCGGCGTGCCCGTGTCCAAGATGATGCAGGGCGAGCTCGACAAGCTGAAGGGCTTGGAGGGTGAGCTGCATAAGCGCGTCATCGGCCAGGACGAGGCCGTCTCCGCCGTTGCCGCGGCCGTGCGCCGCAGCCGTGCGGGTCTCTCCGATCCGGACAAGCCCATCGGCAGCTTCTTCTTCCTGGGCCCCACCGGCGTGGGCAAGACCGAGCTCGCCAAGGCGCTGGCCGAGTGCCTGTTCGATGACGAGCGCGCGCTCGTGCGTATCGACATGTCCGAGTATATGGAGAAGTTCAGCGTCCAGCGTCTGATTGGTGCGCCCCCGGGATACGTGGGCTACGACGAGGGCGGTCAGCTCACCGAGGCCGTGCGCCGTCGTCCGTACTCTGTGATCTTGCTCGACGAGATGGAGAAGGCTCATCCGGATGTCTTTAACGTGCTGTTGCAGGTGCTTGATGACGGTCGTCTGACCGATGGCCAGGGTCGCCAGGTGTCCTTCAAGAACACGATTATCATCATGACGTCCAACGTGGGCTCCAAGGCCATCGCCGATCTGTCCGGTAAGGACGAGGAGGAGATGCGCCATCAGGTCGACGCTGCCATGGCTCAGACCTTCCGCCCCGAGTTCCTCAACCGTATCGACGATATCGTGGTGTTCCATCCGCTCGGTATGGCGCAGATCGAGAAGATCGTCGACATCCAGCTCGCCGACGTCCGCGCGCGTCTGGCCAAGGAGCGCATGACGCTTGCCATCACCCCGGCGGCCAGGCAGATGCTCGCCGTGGGCGGCCTGGACCCGGTCTTTGGCGCTCGTCCGCTCAAGCGTCTGGTTCAGCGCGAGGTCGTGGATGCCATCGCCGCCGCTATCATCGACGGCACAGTGCGCGAGGGCGATCAGGTGACGGTCGACGTTGACGAGGACGGCGGCTTTACCGTCGTGTGCGACAACACGCCGGCGGCCACCTACGAGGTCCCCGATGCCGAATAGATTTATGGGACATGCCTTAAAATCTGCCAGCCGTCTCTAAACGCCAAGGGCGGCGGATCCAATTGGGTCCGCCGCCCTTTTTCGTGCGACAATCGATGGTGTTGAACATGAGTACATGGCAAGGAGCTATGCAGATGAAAGACGAGAACAAGACGAATGCACCGGCGACCGATGCCGCACCCAAGCCTGCGCCTAAGCCGGCGCCTAAGCCGCGCGACCCCTATATCCGTGCCGAGAACGAGGACGACGACGGCTACGACCCCTACAGCGACCGACGACCCGAGCGCGAGCCGATGTTCGAAGCCGACCCGTGGCGCTGAGTGCCACCCAAAAGGCCACCAATAAGTTGCGGTGAAATAGGGACTGTTTTGCGGTTTGACCAGCAAAAACAATCCCTATTTCACCGCAACTGCGTTAGGGATGTGGATGTCGGGCGGCTGTCTTCGGGCTGGCTAGTCCTGGGCCTTGATGCTCGGCAGGAGAATCTGGGCGAGGTAGTCGGTCTCGAGTTTGGTCGCGGCGTCTGCCTTGCCGTCTTTACCGACCAGGTCGTTTTTGATCTGGCTGTATGTGTAGCGGTTGCCGGTCGTGAGCTCGACAAGCTCAATCGCCGTGTCCATGGGGTAGGTCGACACGGGGTTCTGCGTGCGCCCGTTGATGGTTTGCGGAATCACGTACGGATAGACAGGGCCGCTGGCGTAGACGGTGTAGTCGTTGCCCAGGCTGACCGTGCCCAAAACCGTATCGCCGTCATCGGGGGTAAAGGTCTCGCCGTCGCGCACTGCGACAAGCGTCACGAGCGGTGTGTTGGTGTCGCTGTCCAGATAAATGCACAGCGTGCTGCCGTTTTGCCAGGTTGCGACCTCGCCATACCACTCAACCGGAATATCGAGCTGATACAGGTTCGTCGCCTTGTGCCGAGCGTCGGCATCGCGGGCGGACTGAGCCTCGCTTGCGCTTACGGCGTTGGTGGCGGCATCGCGGCGCGTAATTGCCGCCTGCTGGAGTATCTTTGCCGCGGCGGCAGAGCTTGCGCCCCCTGCCTCGGCATACTTGGCGGCGGCATCGATCTGGTCGTCAGTCACCGTGTCGGCCGAAGGTACCTTGAGCTTAAAGGTGGCTTGAGCGCGCAGATCCTGCCCATCGCTCTTAATGGTGACCTGCGCCTTGGTGGTCGGGACGGTGTAGATGGTGCCGTCTTCCGCGATGGGGGATCCAGCAATGGAGAGCGTGTAATCGCCGGGCAGCAGCTTAATGCCGCGACCGTGCTCGTCAACGTAGAGCGTTTCGCTCACAGAGGAGCCGTCGGAGTCCTGGCCACTCACCTGCACGGGGATCTTTGAGCCGGTGGAGCAGTCGAGCCCCGCGGCATGTACGCCAATTTGCACCGACATCATCGTGTGCGCACTGGCGGCGACAGCGGCAGCCTGCTCTTGCTGATATCCGTTCCAGGCAGCATAGCCTGCGCCGCCGGCGACGAGCGCGACGGCCACAACGCCGGCAACCATCAGGTTGCGGCGCCTGGGCGACATCTTACGATGACGAACCTCGGCTTCGCGTGCCGAAGGAACGGACGGTAGGGGAATATCGCCCATGGCGATGGTCTCGTCCACGGCAGGCGCAGAGCCTAAGCCAGGGAGCTCGCGGGTCAGCGAATCTTCGGCGGGCAAGCTGTCGAGCAAGATGGTTTCCTCGCTCGTGTCGGATTCGGGCTGGTCGTCGGCCTCGCATTCGGATTCCTCGTGCCCCGCCTCGTCTTCGGTGGGCGCGGCGCCATCGTCTTTTGCATCCTGATCATCGGGCTGCGCTTCGATTTCCGGCTCATCTCGCACATCAACGCTCGAATCGTCAAACGCAATCTCGGCCAGTGCGATCTGGTCAAGGCTCTCCAGGGCCTCGGCACACGCTTCTGCATCTTGGGCCGCATCCTCTTGGCCCATCGTCTCATCTTTCATATATCCCCCAAGCTCAATATCGGGACAACACTGTACCCAAAAATGGAGCCATATAAAGCGCATGCGAAATATAAGATCCGATTTAACCCGAGTGCATCGTTTAGCCGCATCCTCGCGGAAGCAAAAAGCCCCCGGAACGCGGACGAATCACATTCCGGGGGCCCTGCAATGCGTTGAGTTGCGCGGAGCCGGTTATGCGGCTTCGTACTCAAGCGATGTTTGCGTCAGGCGCGTTACTCAGCTTGCGCGTAATCAACCTTGGCGCGACGAGCGGTAGCCTTCTCCCAATCGCTGGTGCCCTCAAAGACATCCTGCTTGTAGGGATTGCGGCCGAGCTTCTTGGCACGGTAGGCGATGTAGATGATTGCGGCGACGTTGGCGATCAGCGCGGCGACCGAGACCGCGGTAGCGGCGCCGGGGTCGAGCGTGGAGTGGGTCACAAAGATGGACTCCTCCTGGAAGTACGGGAACACCTGGGCAAACATGCACCAAATGGCCAGCGTGAAGGCGCGGTTCTGGATCCAGCCGCCCTTGTTCCAGATAAAGGCGGCGACGGTGGGCGCCAGCAGCAGCGCAAAGCCGCAGAACCAGGAGTGGGTGGGCAGGCAGTTGTAGGTGTAGCAGAAGTTCCAGATATCGTAGGCGATGATGTAGACCCAGGTCATGTCGGGCCACAGCATGTCGGTCTTGTCCTCGGAGGCGTAGACGCTCCACCAACCGGTCATGCAGAAGATGTTGATGAGACCGGCGATGCCGTTGAACACGTTGTTCCAGCCGGCAAGCTGTGTGGCACCCTCGGAAGTGACCCAGGTGGACTCGCCCAGGACAAAGAAGTGATAGGCGCTCTCGAAGTCGGACACGACGGCGATCAAGATGTTGATGGCGACGATCACAAACGGCCACGCGCGGAACCAATGCGCCTTGCCGATCTTGCCCCACTGGTACTTAATGGCAATGAAGCCCCAGCAACCGGCCAGCGCCGCGTACACCTTGGCGTAGTGGAACCAGCTGTTCTGATACACGTGGGTGGGGTTGGTGAGCGCCCACTCGGCACCCTGCGAAACGCCCACGGCGATGGCGACGCAGTAGATGGTCATGGCCAGCGGAGCCACGCCAAAGATGATTGCCGCGCCCAGCTTGGTGCGGCGGCCGACCTCGTTGAGCACGATCAGGCCAATAAAGACCATGGCCCAGCCAGCCCAGTGGATAAGGGTATCGCTACCCCAAACGTCGAACAGCATGCTGCTCTCCTTTCACACGCCCGCGGCCCCTCTTCTGATCGCGGGCGGTTTGGCCAAATGTCGTCAGTTCTGGGGCTTGCGCTCCGGATACTTGGCGGTATAGCCCTCGATGTGGAGTGTCGAGGCGATGATTTCCTTGACCGTCTCGTCGGGCACATCGGGGTGCGTGCGGATATACATCAACAACCCCATGATGAGGGTGTAGAACGTCTCGTAGACATGGTCGATGCGTAGCTCATGATGGGTGACAAAATCCACCACGGTGGTGTCGCAGATATACTGAGCCACGCGCTGGACCACGTTGTGCAGAAAGCCGCCGTAGAGTGCGCCGCTGCTCGAGGTGAGCGTGCTTGGCAGCTCGTGGCCGCTGGCGACCAGGCGCTTGAAGAGCGGGGCGACGGTGTCGAGTGCGCCTTCGATGTCGCCAACCGTGCGGCTGGCATTCCACTGCTCGAGCTCGGAGATAAAACCGTCGATTGCCTCGTCCATGACGGCGGTGACGGCGGCGTCCATATCGGCAAAGTAGTGGTAGAACAATGAGCGCGTACAGCCGGCTCGCTTGGTCACGGCCGATACCGAAAGATGCGACACGCCCAGCTCGGAACTCACGGCGCGAACGGCGGCGAGAATCTCGCGACGGCGTTCGTCGCCTGTCAGGCGCTTTGCCGCGCTATCGGATGCGGGGACGGCATCGACCACAGAGGTATCTGCTGTGTTGTCGCCCATGTTTTGCCGCCTTTCATCCTCTTTTGCCTGACCGTTCGCCTAACAGTCTTGAATATTGTTGACGGTCCGTCAATACTATTTTTGACACAATGTCAACAATGGCGGGTGAACGGCATGGGGGCATGCCCGGCCTGCAAAAAAAGAGGGGCGCCGCGGTCTCGCCGGGCTGTGGCAAGAGAAGGGACGACCATGATTCTCAACGGACCGGGGATTAGCTACACCGAGCCCGATATCGGTGCGGAGTTTGTGCCGCCGCTGCCGGAGCATCCGCGCGAGGCCATCGTCAAACTGTGCGAGCACTGCACCAACCGCCTGCTGCATCGCGACGAGCTGCTGGGCTACGAGTACTGGTCGTTTGCCGAGGCCGCGACTGACGAGCAGGCCGAAGTGCTCTGCAAGATGAAGATGCGCCGTCCCTACACGCTGCCCGAGATGGTCAAACTCACCGGCATGCCCGAGGCCCAGATCGAGAAGATGCTCGACGACATGAGCTACACGGGTCTGCTCGAGTACAACTGGGAAAATCCCGAGCGCGCCAAGCAGTGGGTGCTGCCCATGCTGGTACCGGGTTCCGCCGAGTTCCTCAACATGCGCGTGAGCCAGCTCGAAGAGCATCCGGTCTATGCCAAGTTTTTTGAGCAGGCGTCCAAGGGGCCGCTGTCCAAGGCCACGCCGATGGTGCCGCCCGGAGGCGCCGGCATCGGCATGCACGTCATTCCGGTCGAGAAGGCTATCGATGCTTCGAGCACCTCGGTGCCGATTGAGCATATCGAGCACTGGCTCGACAAATACGAGGGCAAGTATGCCGCCAGCACCTGCAGCTGCCGCGCGAGCCGTCGCGTGATGGGCGAGGGCTGCGCCGACGACCCGGCCGATTGGTGCATCGCCGTGGGCGATATGGCCGACTACGTGGTCGAGACCGACCGCGGCCATTACGTGACGCGCGAGGAGGTCTACGACATCTTGCGCCAGGCCGAGGACAACGGCTTTGTGCACCAGATCACCAATATCGACGGTGAGAACAAGATCTTCGCCATCTGCAACTGCAACGTCAACGTGTGCTATGCCCTGCGCACCTCTCAGCTGTTCAACACGCCCAACCTGTCGCGCTCGGCCTATGTCGCCAAGGTCGAGAAGGACAAGTGCGTGGCCTGCGGTCGCTGCGTTGAGGTGTGTCCGGCCGGCGCCGCCAAGCTGGGCCAGAAGCTCTGCAGCAAAAAGGCCGGCGGACAGGTGCCCGAGTATCCGCGCCAGGAGCTGCCCGACGCCACCAAGTGGGACCACACCAAGTGGTCGCCCAACTACCGCAACGACAACCGCATCGAGACGCATGAGTCCGGCACCGCGCCCTGCAAGACGGCCTGCCCCGCGCATGTCGCCGTTCAGGGCTATTTGAAGCTCGCGGCTCAGGGCCGCTATGACGAGGCGCTGGCGCTCATCAAGCGTGAGAACCCGCTGCCCGCTATCTGCGGCCGCGTGTGCAACCGCCGCTGTGAGGATGCCTGCACCCGCGGCCGTGTGGACGCCGCCGTGGCTATCGACGAGGTCAAGAAGTTCATCGCCCAGCGCGATCTTGATGCCGCGACCCGCTATGTCCCACCCGTGGTGACCCCGACGCGTGCCGGCGGCTTCGACCAGAAGATCGCCATCATCGGTGCCGGTCCGGCAGGTCTGTCCTGTGCCTTCTATCTGGCCGAGAAGGGCTACAAGCCCGTCGTGTTCGAGAAAAACGAGCGCCCGGGCGGCATGCTCACCTACGGCATTCCCAGCTTTAAGCTGCAGAAGGATGTTATCGAGGCCGAGGTCGAGGTCATTCGCCTGATGGGCGCCGAGTTCCGCTATGGCGTGGAGGTCGGTCGCGACGTGACGCTCGACGAGCTGCGCGAGCAGGGTTTTAAGGCCTTTTATGTTGCCATCGGCTGCCAGGGCGGCCGCTTCGCCGGTATTCCGGGCGAGGATGCCGAGGACGTGACCGTGGCCGTCGACTTTTTGCGCGAGGTCAACAGTGGCAAGATCGACGCGCTGCCCGGCCGCACCATCGTGGTGGGCGGCGGCAACGTGGCCATCGACGTCGCGCGCAACGCCTGCCGTCTGGGTTCCGAGCACGTTGAGATGTTCTGCCTGGAGAGCGAGGCCCAGATGCCCGCCAGCGAGGAGGAGCGTCGCGAGGCCGTTGAGGACGGCGCTCACATCAGCTGCGGCTGGGGCCCCAAGGAGGTTCACCTGGACGAGGCCGGTCGTGTGTGCGGTATCACCTTCAAGCGCTGCACGCGTGTCTTTGACGACGAGGGCCGGTTTGCGCCCGAGTACGACGAGAACGATCTGCGCCGCGTCGATGCCGACCGCGTGGTCATGTCGATTGGCCAGTCCATTGTGTGGGGCGACCTGCTGGCTGGCTCCAAGGTGGAGCTCGGCCGCGGCCAGGGTGCTCTTGCCGACCCCCAGACCTATCAGACCGCTGAGCCCGACATCTTTGTGGGCGGCGACGTCTACACCGGTCCGAGCTTTGCCATCGACGCCATCGCCGCCGGTCACGAGGCCGCCGTGTCCATCCATCGCTTTGTGCAGCCGGGCTCCACGCTCACCATCGGCCGCAACCAGCGCCATTACACCGCGCTCGACCGCGACGATGTCGTGATTGAGAGCTATGACAACGCGAGCCGCGAGGTGGCGCATGTCGACCGCGACCGCGAGAAGGCTGCACCCTTTAGCGAGTACGTCGAGACCTTTACCGAGGAGCAGGTGCGCGCCGAGACCGCCCGCTGCCTGGGCTGCGGTGCCTCGATCGTCGATCCCAACAAGTGCATCGGCTGCGGCCTGTGCACCACCAAGTGCGCGTTCGATGCCATCCGCCTGGATCGCGATCGCCCCGAGTGCTCCACGATGGTCAAATACGAGCAAAAGCTCCCAAGCCTCGGCAAGTATGCGCTTAAGCGTGCTATCAAGATCAAATTTGGTCGCAAGTAAGTAGCCATAACGGGAACGGCGGAAGGAATTAAAAGTGCACGAGCTCGGAATCGTCTATCACATTATTCGCGATGTCGAGAACGTGGCGCGCGCCAATGGCGTGAGTCGCGTTTCGAGCGTCACGCTGCTGCTGGGCGAGGCCTCGGGCGTCGTTCCCGACTTGCTGCTCGACGCTTGGCGCTGGGCGGCAGATAAAAAGCCCATCGCGCAGGGCGCGGAGCTTATTGTGGAGCCCGTCGAGGCCGTGACGCATTGCGAGGCGTGCGGCTGCGACTACGCGACGGTCGAGCACGGCAAGACCTGCCCCCATTGCGGTAGCGGCGATACCTATCTGCTTCAGGGCCAAGAGGTCATGATCAAGCAGATCGAGACCCCCGACGAGGAGCCGGCGGACACTGCCCCCGACGGCCCTTCCGACGTCCTCGACGCCGTCGATGCCGCCAACCCCCTCCACATCGTCTAGGATCCCCTATAAGTTGCGGTGAAATAGTTCCTAAATCCAGCCTTCTGGCTCTTAAACAAGAACTATTCCACCGCAACTTTCTTGAGTGGTTTCGTAGATCATAAGTCGCGCAAATAGTCAAGTCATACCTGTTTGAACACAGTAGCGGCAGTACAAGCGCATTCGCGCTTGCCTAAAATCGATATTAATGAACAGTCTGCTTGTATCTGTAAAATACGTGGCTTGATGAGCGACGCCTTGGCGGGTAATGAGTCAAAAAGCAGTAACGTAATCAACTTGTAACAAACTTAGACGTTTAAACAAATAATGCAACCTTTTGCGGATTTAGCTATAATTCCACAAACCAAACAGGTATACTCCTTTCATGTCGTGTAGGAATTACGTTGACAAAAAGGAGGTTATGTGATGGTAAGTATTGTTCTTGCTAGCCACGGGGACTTGGCAGCTGGAATCAAGCAGACGGGCTCGATGGTCTTTGGCGATCAGCCGTCTGTGGCCGTGGTCTCGCTCGAGCCGAGCATGGGCCCCGACGACTTCCGTGCTAAGGTCGAGGAAGCAATCGCTTCCTTCGAGGACCAGGAGCAGGTGCTCTTCCTCGTTGATCTGTGGGGCGGCACGCCGTTCAACCAGATTAGCGGGCTCATCGAGGGCCATGATTCCTGGGCTATCGTCACCGGTGTCAACCTGCCTATGCTCATCGAGGCATATTCGCAGCGCTTTGATGCAAAGAACACTGCACATGCGATCGCAAAACATCTCGTGACTGAGGCTAAGGCTGGCGTGCGCGTCAAGCCCGAGTCTCTGGAGCCCGAGGAGAAGAAGCCGGCTGCGGCCGCCGCTGCTCCTGCAGGCGCCATCCCTCCGGGAACGGTCATCGGCGACGGGCACATCAAGATTGCCCACGTCCGTATCGACACCCGTCTGCTGCATGGTCAGGTGGCCACCACGTGGACCAAGCAGATCAACCCCAACCGCATCATCGTGGTTTCCGACGGCGTTGCTCACGACGAGCTCCGCAAGACCATGATCGAGCAGGCTGCCCCTCCGGGAGTCCATGCCAACGTCGTGCCTATCAAGAAGATGGCCGAGGTCGTCAAGGACACGCGTTTTGGTGACACCAAGGCCATGCTGCTCTTCGAGAACCCGCAGGATCTGCTCAAGGCCATCGAGGCCGGCGTCGACATCAAGGAAGTCAACATCGGTTCCATGGCTCACTCCAAGGGCAAGGTCGTCGTCACCAACGCCGTCGCTATGGGCGATGACGACGTTAAGACCCTCGAGGCCCTCAAGGCCAAGGGCGTCAAGTTCGAGGTCCGCAAGGTTCCTTCGGATGCCTCCGAGGATCTCGACGCCATGTTGAAGAAAGCTAAGGCCGAACTGGCCGCTCAAGCATAGTAAAGGAGGGTCCGATACATGTCTGCAATCACTATTCTGCTTGTTGCGATTGTCGCGTTGCTTGCCGGTATGGAAGGCATTCTGGATGAGTTCCAGTTCCATCAGCCGCTCGTGGCATGCACGCTTATCGGTCTCGTAACCGGTCACCTTCAGGAGGGCATCCTCCTGGGCGGTTCGCTCCAGATGATGGCCCTTGGCTGGGCTAACGTCGGCGCCGCCGTCGCGCCTGACGCCGCTCTGGCCTCGGTCGCTTCTTCGATCATCATGGTGCTCGCCCTCAACGGCGGCGCCACTGATTCGGCCAAGGCCGTTACCGCGGCCATCGCCGTCGCCGTCCCGCTGTCGGTCGCTGGTCTGTTCCTGACCATGATCTGCCGTACCATTGCTACCGCTATCGCTCACGCCATGGACGGTTGCGCCGAGAAGGGCGACTTCTCCGGCATCGAGCGCTGGCAGTACGCTGCCATCCTCATGCAGGGCCTTCGTATCGCCATCCCGGCAGTACTTCTGTGCGTTATCCCGGCCGAGGCTGTTACCAACGCGCTTAACGCTATGCCCGACTGGCTGTCCGGCGGCATGGCCGTCGGCGGCGGCATGGTCGCTTCCGTCGGTTACGCCATGGTCATCAACATGATGGCCACCAAGGAGACCTGGCCGTTCTTCATCCTCGGCTTTGTCCTTGCTGCCATCCCTCAGCTCACGCTGATCGCCCTTGGCCTCATCGGCATCTCCCTTGCCCTCATCTACCTTGGCCTTAAGGATCTGGCCAAGCAGGGTGGCGGCACGGGCGGTGGCTCCGGCGACCCGCTCGGCGACATTCTGAACGATTACGAGTAGGAGGGGAGTGATACATATGGCAGAGAACAAGATTCAGCTCACCAAGGCTGACCGTAAGAAGGTTTGCTTCCGTCATCAGTTCCTTCAGGGCTCGTGGAACTACGAGCGTATGCAGAACGGCGGCTGGTGCTTCGCAATGATCCCTGCGATCAAGAAGCTCTACACCAGCAAGGATGACCAGATTGCCGCGCTTAAGCGCCACCTGGAGTTCTATAACACCCACCCCTATGTTTCCGCCCCCGTCATTGGCGTTACCCTCGCCCTCGAGGAGGAGCGCGCCAACGGTGCTCCGATCGATGACGTCGCCATCCAGGGCGTCAAGGTCGGTATGATGGGCCCGCTCGCCGGCGTCGGTGACCCCGTCTTCTGGTTCACCCTTCGCCCGATTCTGGGCGCTCTGGGCGCTTCCCTGGCCATGTCCGGCAGCATCGTCGGTCCGTTGCTGTTCTTCTTCGCGTGGAACATCATCCGTTACGCTTTCCTGTGGTACACACAGGAGTTTGGCTACAAGGTCGGCTCCTCTATCGCCAAGGACCTCTCCGGCGGTCTGATGGGCAAGGTCACCGAGGGCGCTTCCATCCTGGGTATGTTCATCATCGGCGCCCTGGTCGAGCGCTGGGTGTCCATTTCCTTCACCCCGATTGTCTCCACGGTCAAGCAGTCTGCTGGCGCCTTTATCGACTGGGCTAGCCTGCCTTCCGGTTCCGAGGGTATCAAGGAAGCGCTGACGATGTACAACTCCGTCGGTGCTACCGCCCTTGATCAGATGAAGGTCACCACGCTCCAGGGTAACCTCGATCAGCTCATCCCCGGCCTTGCCGCCGTGTGCCTGACCCTGCTGGTCTGCAAGCTCCTCAAGAAGAAGGTCAGCCCGATCGTCATCATCCTGGCTCTCTTCGCCGTCGGCATCATCGGTCGCTTCTGCGGCTTCATGTAAGCACGCTTCGGCTTAAGACCGAGAGTTGCTAGGTAAGGGCTTTTGAGCCATTGAAACGGACCGCACCCGGTGGGTACACTGGATGCGGTCCGATTGTTTTTATTGGAGGGCGAGGCGCGTATGGCGCAATCTCAGAACAGCACGGTCGATCTGGCAACGCCGGCAACCTGCCTGATGGGGCTTACCAGCCACGGTAACGTGATGGTGGGCAATAAGGCGTTTGAGTACTATAACGAGCGCAATCCCGAGGATTATATTCAAATCCCGTGGGACGAGGTCGACTATATTGCCGCCGAGGTTTTGCGCGGCACCAAGAAGATCACGCGTTTTGCCATCTTCACCAAGGACAACGGTCACTTTACGTTTTCGACGCGTGACGACAAAGAGACGCTTCGCGCGGTCCGCAAGTACGTCGACGAGAATAAGCTCGTGCGTTCGCCCGACTTTATCGATGTGACGGCCAAGGGCGCCAAGAGCATCCCCTCCGTCATCAAAGGCCTCTTCCACAAAGGCAACTAGCTCCTCATAAGTTGCGGTGAAATAGTTTCTAAATACGGCTTTAGATACTTCAGACAGGAACTATTCCACCGCAACTTCGAAGTCTAGTCATGCGACGTATGGCGATGCAGTAAATCTGCTACACTAGTACAACATGCCTCCGTAGCTCAGGGGATAGAGCACCGCTCTCCTAAAGCGGGTGTCGACGGTTCGAATCCGCCCGGGGGCACCAGAGAATATGACGGCGTCGCGATAGCGGCGCCGTTTCTGGTTTGTGGGGACCGCCGGCGGATCCGGACCGTCGACACCCGCGTCGCCAATTTCCCCGCGGGGGGAGTTTTCGAATCCGCCCGGGGGCACCAGAGGAATATCGAGCCCGGTACCGCTACGGTGCCGGGCTCTTTTGGTCTAAAGGCATGCCGTAGTTTTTGCTGCTTCAGATAAAGAAAGCGCCCGTTTGCCGGGGGGCAAACGGGCGCCGTTGAGCGAATGTGTTTGCGTCATCAGCCGCTGTGGGCAACGTCTTGATGACTAGTTGGTCGTGCCGGAATCGTCGCCTGAATCAGTACCAGAGCCAGAAACCGAAACCGTCAGCGTGATCGTGTTGTCGGTAGACTGCTTGCCGGTGGGGGAGACGCCCGTCACGGTGGCGTTTTCGTTGCCACTCACGGGGTTGCCGTTCTGATCGCAGAATGCGATGTTGTAGAACCCGGCGTTGTTGAGCGCGGTGACGGCGGCGGAGATGCTCTTGCCGTACAGGTTGCCCGGAACGCTGGCCTTGCCGGACTTCTTGGCGATGACGACGGTGATCGTGGCGCCGGGCTTCTGCTTGCCGCTGGGGTTCCAGCTAATGACGGTGCCCTCGGTGACGGAATCGTTCTCCTGGTAGCTCACGTCGACGCCAAAACCGGCCATGTCAAGGGCGTTGCGTGCCTGGGCCTCGGTCATGTCAGTCAGATCGGGGACGGAGGTGGTGTCAGGACCGCTGGAGACCTTATACGAGATGGTCGTGCCCTTCTCGACTTCCTTGCCGGCATCAGTGCCCTGCTCAAAGACCTGGCCTTCGTCAGCCTCGTTGGCCTCCTCGGTTGCGTTGCCCTTCAGGCCCACGCTTGCCAGCGCGGCCTCGGCCTGGTCCTTGGTCAGGCCGACGAGCTGCGGAACCTCAACTTTCTCGGAGGGCTTGGGGCCCTTGGAGATCACCAGGTTCACCTTGGTGCCCTTGGGCTTCTTAGTGTTGCCGTTGGGGGTCTGCTCGGCAACCTTGCCCTCGTCGACATCGTCGTTATAGCTCTGGTCGACAGTTCCGACCTCAAGGCCGGCCTCCTTGAGCAGCTCGATAGCGGTCTGCTGGTCCTTGTTAAGCACATCGGGCACCGTAACCTGCTCGCCCCCAAAGAGCCCGGTGGCGAAGGCAACCACAACGCCAATCACGGCGATTGCGGCGACTACGGCGGCGATAATCTTGTTCTTGTTGGACTTGGGCTGATCGACCTCGTAGGAGCCCGTGGAGCCCGAGACGGCGCTGCGGGGGTTGGTCTGTCCGCTTACGCCCGATACGGGGCGAACCATAGCGCGCGTGGAGTCAGACAGCTCACGGGTCTTGGTGGCGCCCAGGTCGCCGGCGGCGCCAATGATGTCT
>CABSMQ010000052.1:0-13966 GCA_902478965.1 uncultured Collinsella sp.
AGCACGCGGCTGTTAACCGCGCTGTTGTAGGTTCGAGTCCTACCCGGGGAGCCAGAATTTTCCAGCCCTTTCCGTTGGGCTTTAAATTCCTCGGTAGCTCAATGGTAGAGCACGCGGCTGTTAACCGCGCTGTTGTAGGTTCGAGTCCTACCCGGGGAGCCAGGTTGTAAAACCCGTCGCTTATGCGGCGGGTTTTTTCATGCCGCGATCGCCGTTCGCGAACGTTACCGTATCAACATTTCGTGTCGAGGATGTAATCCCGAGGCCCGCCACCTCAACATGGCGCGGTCGTTGTAGAATATTGCAATGATTGCTCCCACGAGATGGTGCCGCGAGCACCAGATAAGGAGATTCTTGTGTCTGAGACCATTAACGGCAGCCTGAGCGTCTCGAACGACGTTATTGCCGATATTGCCGGTTATGCCGCGATGACGTGCTATGGCGTCGTCGGTATGGCTGAGCAGCTCCAGGGCGCCGAGAGCGTGCGCCTGCTTGCCGGTCAGCGCCTCCGCAAGGGCGTGCTTGTCTCCGCCGACGAGAACGGCCTTACGGTCGATCTTCACGTCGTGCTCGAGAACGGCGTCAACATGAAGTCCGTCTGCCACAATCTTTCGAGCTCCGTTGCCTTCACTCTGCAGGAGATCGCCCAGATCGATCCCGCCAGCCTTAAGATCGGCATCCACATCGACGCGCTCAAGAGCCGTCTGAACTAGCATCCGAAAACGGAGATTCAAATACCCATGATTGCAAAGACCATTCGCACCTGTTTTCCGATCGCTGCGGCTGCCGTTTCCGACAAGGCCGAGGAGATCAACAAGCTCAACGTCTTCCCCGTACCCGATGGCGATACCGGCACCAACATGTCGCTCACGCTCGCCTCGGTGACCAAGGAGCTTTCTGCTCTTCCTGCCGACGCCGACATGGAAGCCATCGCCGGCGCCATCACCCACGGCTCCCTGATGGGTGCCCGCGGCAACTCCGGCGTCATCACCTCGCAGATTCTGCGCGGTGTGGCCGAGGGCCTCGTCTCTGCCGATGAGCCTATTACGGCTGCCAACATCGCCTTCGCCTTCCGTCGCGCCGTCAAGGTTGCCTTCCAGGCTGTCCGCAAGCCCATCGAGGGCACGATCCTCACGGTCCTGCGCGATGTCTCGACCAAGGCAGACGAGTGCGAGAAGAAGAAGTTCTCGGCCGAGGATGCGCTCGACGCCATCGTCGTCGAGGCATATCAGTCCGTCGCTCGCACGCCCGACCTGCTGCCCGTTCTGAAGGAGAACGGCGTGGTTGACTCCGGCGCCTTCGGCTTTGCTATTTTCCTTGAGAACTTTGTTGCCGCCGCGCTTGGCCGCAGCACCGTTGTCGAGGATTTCTCCGCCACGTTTGATTCCGCTGGCTCTGCCCGCGACGCGGCCCTTGGTCGCGTTGAGATCGAGGCCAACGACGATTGGGAGGGCTCGGAGTTCCGCTACTGCAACGAGTTCCTGTTTAAGGCCGACGCCCCGTTTGACGAGGACGAGTGCCTTAAGTTCCTGGGTTCCATGGGCGATTGTGAGCTACTCGTGGGCGCCTATCCCGACTACAAGATCCATGTGCACTCCAACACCCCCAACCTGGTGCTCGAGCACATGCTGCAGCTTGGTCAGATCTACGAGGTCTTTATCCACAACATGGAGATGGAGGCCCACGACCGTACCGCCAAGATTCACGAGGACCAGGAAAAGGCCGCCGAGCCCGCCAAGGCGCTGGGCTTTGTCGCCGTTGCCGCCGGTTCCGGCGAGGCCGACATCCTCAAGTCCCTTGGCGTCGACGTGATCGTCTCGGGTGGCCAGACCATGAACCCCTCGACTGCAGATCTGCTGGGTGCCGTGGACCAGGTCAACGCGACCTCGGTCATCATCCTGCCCAATAACGGCAACATCCGCATGGCTGCCGAGGCTGCCGCTTCTGCCTGCACGGACAAGAAGGTCGCCGTCGTTCCCACCAAGACCGTCCCGCAGGCCTTCTCCGCGCTGTTCGCGGTCCTGCCCGATTCCGAGCTCGAGGATGCCGTCGCCGCTATGGTCGACGCCATCAGCGAGGTCCGCGATGGCGAGGTCACCCGCGCCGTGCGCGACTCCAGCGCCTCGGACGGCTCGCCGATTCACTCCGGTGACGTCATGGGTATCATTGCCGGCTCTATCGACGTGGTCGGCTCCGACGTGAAGCAGGTCACGCTCGATTGCATCAACCGCATGCAGGAGGAAGAGGAAGGCGACGCGCTGACGATTCTGGCCGGCGAGGAGCTATCCGACGAGGCCTTCCAGGAGATCGTCGACGCCATCGAGGAGGCTCAGCCCGATCTGGAGATCGACGCCCATCGTGGCGAGCAGCCGCTCTATCCCGTGATCTTCTCGATCGAGTAGGCTCTGCCTATGTCCGAGCTGTGCTCCGTGCCGCGCGTCTCGGAGCGCTTTGCCCAGAGCAATGCGCTCGACGAGGATATCGCGCGACTCAAATATGTTTCGGGTAAACGTGAGGAGGCCCTTCGCCGTCTGGGAATTCGGACGGTGGGGGACCTCCTTCTCCATATCCCTCATCGATACCTGGACTTTACCCGTTCTTGGTCTATCGAGATGGCGCCCATCGGTACTGTGTGCACCATCATCGCCACGGTCGACCGTATCGTCCAAAAACAGCCGCGTCCGCGCATGCAGGTGACCGAGGTCTCACTCGTTGACGAGACGGGCGTGCTGCAGGTCGCCTTTTTCCGCCAGCCCTGGATTGCCCAGCAGCTTAAGCAGGGCGACCGCCTGGCCGTGATGGGCAAGGTTGAGTTTGCCTACGGTTTTAAGCAGATGGCCTCTCCGCACTTTGAAAAGCTCGAGGAAGGGCGTGCTGCGGGTACCATTTTGCCGGTCCATTATGTGAGTGACGGCGTGAGCCAGGCGTGGATGCGCCGCATCGTAAGCGGCGCGCTCGAGGTCGTCGGCAATCCCTTCGACCCGATTCCCGCACGCTTGCGCGTCAAGCGCCGCCTGATGAGCAATGCCCGCGCGCTTCGATCGATCCACTTTCCATCGAGTATGGCTGAGCGGGATATCGCGCGACGTCGCCTTGCTTATGAGGAGTGCCTTTACCTTCAGCTGGCGCTTCGCCTGCGCAACGATGGCGGCCTAGTCGATGTGGTGCCCTATGCCCACACCGCGGGCGAGCACCTGGCCGCACTCAAGCAAGCCCTTCCGTTTTCGCTGAGCGACGAGCAGCAGGCCGCATTCCAAGACATCCTGCATGACATGTGCGATGGCGGGCGCGTGATGAACCGTCTGCTGCTGGGCGATGTCGGTACCGGTAAGACCGCCGTTGCCGCCTGCGCGCTGGCTGTGGCTGCCGATAGCGGCACGCAGGCCTGCGTTATGGCGCCCACGGGCGTGCTGGCGCGCCAATATGCCGATAAGACCGGCCCTCTGCTCTCGCAGGCCGGCATGTCCTGGGCGCTTCTGACGGGCGCCACGCCGGCCGCAGAGCGCGAGCGCATCCATGCCCAGCTGGAATCGGGCGAGCTTGACGTGCTCTTTGGCACCCATGCGGTGCTTTCGGATACCGTTGCGTTCAAGCATCTGTCGCTTGTTGTCATCGACGAGCAGCACCGCTTTGGCGTTGGCCAGCGCAACGCCCTACGCGCGAAGGGCCCCGGTGCCGATTTGCTCGTTATGACCGCAACGCCCATCCCGCGTACGCTGGCGCTTTCGGTCTACGGCGATCTGGATACGAGCATCATCCGCCATCGGCCCGTCCCTGGCGCTGGCGTGACGACACGCGTGCTCACCGAGTCGAGCCGCGACCTCGCCTATGGCGCCATCCGCGAAGCGCATGAAAAAGGTCAGCAGGCCTACGTGATTTGCCCGCTCGTGGAGCCGAGTGACTCGGCCGATGAGTTGGAGGACGTGCCCGGTATCGCCCGCGACGAGGAGGGCCGCGTGACGGTCCCCGTGCCGCTGCATGATACGGCGACCGAGCTCGATCGCCTGCGTCTGGCGTTGCCGGGTCTTGCCATCGAGCGCCTTCACGGCCGTATGCCAGCGGGGGAGAAGGATCGCGTGATCGACGCCTTCAAGCGTGGCGAGATTGACGTGCTCGTCTCGACTACGGTGGTCGAGGTGGGCGTCGACGTGCCCAACGCCACCGTCATGGTCATTGAGAACGGTGAGCGCTTTGGCTTGGCGGCGCTGCATCAGCTACGCGGTCGCGTGGGCCGCGGCAGCGTGTCGGGCACGTGCCTGGTCATGACGCACTCCAAGGGCAACGGCGGCGCCTCGGCGGCACAAGACCGTCTCCAGTCGCTCGAAAAGACCTCGGATGGTTTTACGCTTGCCCAGATGGACCTGCGTCTGCGTCACGAGGGCGAAATCCTGGGGTACCGTCAGCACGGTGGCGTGACCTTGCGCTTTGTGGACCTGGATGCCGATGAGGACCTTATCGAATGGGCCCATTTGGACGCGGTCGAGCTCTTGCGGTATGCTTGCAACCTTGACTCTGTGGCGACGCGTCCCTTGCGCGAGGCGGTCGCCATGCGTTATCGACATATCTTTAAGGAGGTCAGCGGAGGATGAGAATCATCGGCGGCGAATGGCGCGGTCGTAAGATCGAGGAGCCCCGTGGTCGCGATGTCACCCGCCCCACGACTGATCGCGTGCGCGAGGCGTGCGCATCTATGGTCATGTCGGCATTCGATTTCGATTTGGACGAGGTTCGTGTTCTGGACGCCTTTGGCGGCTCCGGTGCCTTAGGGTTAGAGATGCTCTCTCGTGGGGCCCGCTCGCTCACGACGTTTGAGATCGATCGCAACGCCGCGCGGCTCATTACCAAGAATATCGAGTCGCTCTGCCGTGACCGTGCGCGTTGGCGTGTGGTCACGGGCGACATGCTGGCAAGTGCCTCGCGCGGTCGTGTACCGGGCGGCCCCTTTGATTTGGTCCTGCTCGACCCGCCCTATGCTTTTGGTGCCGAGCCGGTCGAGGAAATGCTGCAAAACCTGGCTCAGCAGGGTCTGCTTGCGCCTGGCGCTTATGCCCTGTTTGAGCATGCCTCCGCCGATGCGGGCGCGCATCCGGCAGGCTTTGAGACTGTACGTGAGAAGCGCTACGGCATTACCTCGGTCGACCTGCTTCGTTGGGTCGGCGATGACGACGGTGAGGACGATAGTGCCGTCACCGATGCGATAACAACGATGCCACGACGTTTCAGGAGGACGCCCATGAATGACACCATCAACCGCGTGATCGTCCCGGGCACCTTCGATCCCATCACGTTTGGCCATATCGATGTGATCCGCCGCGCCCGCCGCATCTTTCCCAGTGTGATCGTCGCTGTTGCAGAGTCGCAGGGTAAAAACGGTGTGGGCACCACGTTTATGCTCGATGAGCGCGTGGCGCTGGCCCGCGAGGCGCTCGGTAATATCGACGGCGTCGAAGTCCTGCCCTTTACCGGCCTCTTGGTCGACTTCGCTCGTGAGCAGGGGGCGGGGGCCGTGGTCAAGGGCCTGCGCGCCATGACCGACTTTGAGTATGAGCTGCAGCAGGCCGACCTCAATTATCGCTTGGATAGCGAGCTGGAGTCCATCTTTGTCATGAGTGCTCCGCAGTACGGTTACATCTCGAGCTCGGTCGTTCGCCAGATCGCCTCGCTCGGCAGCGATGTATCGACGTTTGTGCCGCCCAACGTGGTCGAAGCGCTCAGACATCGCTTTTCGTGACGTTTTTTATTGCCTGGTGGCATGTGGTAAACTAGCTCGATGATATGTTACCTATGAAAGGAGACCGGATGCCGGGCGAGAATTTTCCTGGCGATAGGATCGTCAGCTTGGTCGATGAGCTCGAAGGGCTGATCGAGGAAGCCAAGCCGCCTTTCGGCAAGAACGCTCAGTTCAAGGTCATCGACGCCGACGTGTTCTTCAATATCCTCGACGAGATCCGCATGAGCTATCCCGAGGAGTGGCAGAAGTCCCGCCGTATCCTTAAGGAGCGCGAGGAGCTTATGGCTTCCGCCGCCGCTCAGGCTGATTCCATCATCGCCGACGCTCAGCAGCAGGCCCTCACCATTGCCGGTGAGCAGGAGATCGTCCGCCTTGCGCAGCAGCAGGCCGACGACATCCGCGATCGTGCCCAGCAGTACGAGCGCGAGACGCGTTATGCTGCCGAGGACTACGCGGAGCAGGTCTTTACGCACCTGGAGGAGAACCTCAAGAGCCTGACTGGCACCGTTACCCGTTGCCGTCAGCAGCTCAACGAGGGTGCCGCCCAACAGAATGGTCAGTGGTAATGGCTGAGTTTCCGAGCGTTACCGTCGATCTTTCCGAGCAGCTCGAGTTTCCTGGAGATTCGTATCCGCTGACCGGTAAGGTCGATGTCGCCACCTACACGGTGGGCGAGAAGGAGTACCAGCTTCAGGACGGCATCGACTACGACGTTGTCTTTACCAATGCCGGTACCGGTGTCTTGCTCACGGGCATGGTCCGCGCGCACGCCACCGGCGAGTGCGACCGTTGCCTGGAGCCCGCCTCGTTTGATATCGCCGGCGAGATCGAGGAGTTCTACCTCTTTGAGGAGCCCGAGGATCCCGAGGCCTACGAGGACGGCTACGAGCTCCTGTGTGAGGACCGCATCGTCGATCTGGGTGAGCCCATCAACGACGCGGTCGTCATGGACACGCCGTTTGTGGTGCTCTGCAAGCCCGATTGCCGCGGTCTGTGCCCCACATGCGGTTGCAATCTCAACGTCGAGCAATGCGATTGTGCCGCCCAGGCAGAGGCAGAATGGGCCGCTGCCACGGAAAATCCATTTGCAGCATTGAAGAATCTCAAGCTTGATGAGTAAAACTGTGGTAGTATCGCTACTTGCGCGTAATCGCCACACTGGATAGTTCATAAGGAAGGTCACTATGCCCGTACCTAAACAAAAGCAGGGTCGTATCCGCACTCACACCCGTCGTTCCGCCAACATGAAGATCTCGGCTGCGGCTCAGTCCACGTGCCCCCGTTGCGGCGCTGTCAAGCTTCCGCACCACGTGTGCCTCAGCTGCGGTTTCTACAAGGACCGCGAGGTTATCGTTACCGAGTAACGGTATACTCTGGATGCGATGCCGTTCCAAATGGAACCACAATGGCCGGCTCAATGAGTCGGCCATTTTTGTATAAGGAGCATGTATATGAGTAACGTTCGCGTTTGTGTAGACGTTGTGGGCGGAGACGAGAAACCTCAGGTTGTTCTCGATGGTATCGAGGCTGCACTTGCCGCCGATCCCGATATCGAGGTCTTGGCAGCTGGCCCCGCCGAAATCGTCAATCCCTTTGCCGCTTCCCATGCACGTGTTGAGGCCCTTGAGGCACCTGACGTTATCGCCATGGATGACGATCCCATTCGCGCCGTGATGACCAAACGCAAGTCGTCGATCGTGCTGTCGTGTCGCGCCATCAAGAAGGGTAATGCGGACGCGTTCTTCTCTGCCGGCTCCACCGGCGCCATGACCGCCGCCGCCACCGCCTATGTGACGCCGTTTAGGTATCAGGCCGAAGGCAAGAAGCAGCCGGTGCGCCCCTGTCTGACCAATGCGCTGCCCAATCGCGCCGGCGGTCTGACGGTGCTGTGCGATATGGGCGCCAACCCCGATGTCGAGGTTGACGATATGGTACGTTTTGCCCAGATGGGTAGCGCCTATGCCCGCGTCGTCCTGGGCATCGAGCATCCCCGCGTGGGCCTGCTTGCCAACGGCACCGAGGACGAGAAGGGCTCCAACTTTACCAAGGCCTGCTTCCCGGCCATGAAAGCCGCCGTTCCCGGCTTTGTTGGTAACTGCGAGGGAACGGACATCACCTCAGGTAACTTCGATGTCGTCGTTGCCGATGGCATGTCGGGCAATATTGCGCTCAAGGCCACCGAGGGCGCTGCCAAGTTATTACTGCAGGAGCTCAAGGGCGCCTTTATGTCTTCGCTCGGCACCAAGATCGCCGCGCTGCTCATCAAAAAGCAGATGCGCGAGATTAAAGCCAAGCTTTCGGGCGACGCCAAGGGCGGCGCGATTCTTTTGGGCCTGCGCGGCGTGGTCCTGATCGGCCATGGCGCCACCTCGGTCGAGGCTGTTAGAAACGGTACGCTCGCGGCGGCCGAAGCCGTGCGCGCCGGGCTGGTCGAGAATGTCGCCAACTCTATGGACGGTATCGTTTTATAAGAGCGAGTAAGAGTGCTGTTATGTGCTTCGCGGCGCACGTCGTGGGGTAGAATCAGAACCGGGTCTTGGTACCGCCCGGGCGGTACCATTCTTTTGGTATTCATGCACTATGAGAGGAAGCGCTATGGACCGCTCCGAAATCTTCGACAAGATCGCCGAGGTCGCTGCTGACGTTCTAGGCGTCGATGTTGCCGAAATTAGCGAGGAGACCACCTTTGACGACCTCGATGCCAACTCGCTCGAGCGCCTGCAGCTGGTTACGGCTATCGAGGACGAGTTCAACCTCGAGATCGATGACGAGACCCTGCTCTCGCTCAACTCTGTCGCCGACGCCGTCGACGCTATCGAAGCTGCCAAGGAGGCCTAAGTCTTGGCTTTATCCGACCGACTTACGCGCGCCCAGGAAATCCTGGGCCACGAGTTCAACAATAAGGTGCTGCTGCGCGCGGCGCTTACGCATCCCTCGGCAGTCGAGGGCCAGCCGGTTTCTGCCAGCTATGAGCGCCTTGAGTTCTTGGGCGATTCCATTTTGGGCGCTGTGGTCGCACGCTCCCTGTTTGAGTCCTATCCGGAGTTTGACGAGGGCAAGCTCACGCGCTTGAAGGTGTCGCTTGTCTCGGGCGCTACGCTGTCCGAGGTTTCTCACGAGCTGGGCATCGACGACATCATTATCTTTGGTGCCTCCGAGACCGGTACCGGTGCGCGCGGCCTGCATTCGGCCCTCGAGAACGTCTATGAGTCGCTCGTGGGCGCGCTGTACCTGGATGCCGGCTGGGACGTTGCGGCGGAGTTCATTCACCGTACGCTTAAGCCGCATTTGGCTTCCGAGCGTGCCGAGCATCCTGCGAACCCCAAGTCGTTTTTGCAGGAGTGCGTGCAAGCCGACGGTCACGAACCTCCGGCGTACAAGCTCGTTGGCTCCGAGGGCCCGGCGCATGCGCCCACCTTTACCGCTGTGGTTTTGATCGATGGTATTCGCCAGGGTCGCGGCTCCGGCTCCTCAAAGAAGGAAGCCGAGGGAGCTGCCGCGCTCGAAGCGCTCGACCGCATGGGTTACACCACCAACGGCGTGATTCTGAACAAGAAGCACGTGTAAGCGAGGAACCGTGTATCTCAAGTCCCTTACGCTCAAGGGGTTCAAGTCGTTTGCCGACCGCGCCCATATGACGTTTGAGCCGGGCCTGACCGTCATCGTCGGTCCAAACGGCTCGGGAAAATCGAACATCTCTGACTCGATTCTGTGGGTCCTGGGCGAGCAGAGCGCCAAGCAGCTGCGCGGCCAGGCCATGGAGGATGTCATCTTCTCGGGCTCGTCGGCGCGCAAGCCGGTGGGTGTCGCCGAGGTCACGCTGGTGCTCGATAACTCGGACCATATGTTGCCCGTCGACTTTGACGAGGTCGCCATCACCCGTCGTATGTATCGCTCGGGCGAAAGCGAGTACCTCATCAACTCGAGTCCGTGCCGCCTGATGGACATTCAGGACATCCTGCACGATTCGGGCCTAGGCAAGGATACGCATTCCATCATCAGCCAGGGCAAGCTCGACGCCATTTTGCAGAGCCGCCCCGAGGAGCGTCGCGCCCTCATCGAGGAGGCCGCCGGCATTTCCAAGCACAAGCGCCGCAAGGAGCGTGCGCTCAAAAAGATTAAGTCGATGGACGAGCACCTGACGCGTGCCCGCGACATCAATAAGGAAATCGCCCGTCAGCTGCGACCGCTGGAGCGTCAGGTCGATCGCGCGCGCAAGTACAAAGAGCTGTCCTCGCGCGCGAACGAGCTTACGCAGATGCTGGCTGTCGATGAGCTTCGTTCGCTGCAGTCGCAGTGGAACGACCTGGAGAGCCGCTCCAAGGAAGGTGCTGCCGAGCTGGAGCTTGCGCAGTACCGCATGAGCGAAAAGGAGCGCGAGCTCGAGAAGCTCCAGGTTATGCTTGAGGAAAAGGGCCTGTTTGTGGGCGACCTGGGCGAGCAACGCCGTCATATGCAAGATGTGGTCGGCCGCATTAACTCCGACATGCGCCTGCTCGAGGAAAAGGGCCACAACATGGTGTCGCGCCTGTCTGACATGCGCGGTCAGATTTCGAGCTCCGAGCATCAGCGTCGTCGCGTGGTCGAGGAGCTCGAGGACGCGCGTGCGCAGCTTGAGGAAGTGACCGGTGCGCATATGCAGGCCCAGGAGGACGTTGACGCCGCTGGTCCTGCCGCCGCTGAGCTCCACGAGCGGCGCGTGGCGCTCGACAATCAGATTTCGCAGCTTACGCGAGAGCAACGCGATGTGCAGCGCGTGGCCGATAACGCCGCGCTCGAGCTCGCCAAGGTGAAGGATTCCTTGAGCAATGCCGAGGTCGAGGACAACATGTATGCCTCGCGCCTGGAGCAGATTGACGAGCAGCTCGAGGAGGTCACGGCCTCGCTCGAGAGCCGTCGCAACCGCGCCAAGGAGCTTGAGGGCGCTCTTGAGGAAGCGCGCCAGGCTCAGGTTGATGCGCGTGAGGCCACCGAGACGGCACGCGCGGCCCTGAAGGACCTGCGTGCCCGCGAGAGCGAGGCACGCAACAAGTTATCCGAGGTGCGCTCGGAGCTTGCCAGCCAAAAGAAACTCGATGCCCGCATGGCCGACAGCTCGCCGCTCGTGAGCCGTCTGATGGGTGCGCTGGGCGATGATGTCTCGGGTCGTTTGGGCGACGTGCTCGAGGCTCCTCGTGAGCTCGAAGGCCTGGTCGAGCAGCTGCTTGCCGGCGATATCGATGCGCTGCTGTTCGACGATACGTCCGCGCTTGAGCGTGCCGGTCGTTCCGCTCTGGACCAGAAGAAGGCCTCGGGTGAGGCGCTGCTGGTGGCGCGCGGCGTGAGTGGCTCTGCTGCCGCCGAGGGCGCTGCCGGTACCCGTCTGGTTGATCGTCTGTCCGTGCGCGCAGGCTACGGACCCGTCGTCGAGGCGCTGCTCGGCGGCTATTACGTCGTGGACGATCTTTCTGCCGCGCTGTCGGCGCCGGTCGTTGACGGCGTGACTTACGTGACCTCCGATGGCGCCCGCGTCGCCTGCGGCGGCCTGGTGCGTGTGGGCCTCGATGCCGGCGAGGCGTCGGGTGCTCTGGAGCGTAAGCGTCGCATTCGCGAGCTGGAGGGGCTTGAGCCCGATTTGGCCGCTGTGTTTGAGCATGTGTCGGATCAGGTCATCGAGGCCAATGCGGCCGTTGAGGAAGCGCGTGCCGCTGAGGGCGATGCCGCCGGTGAGATTGCCCGTCTTGAGGGCGAGCGCCGCTCGCTGCTCTCCGAGATCGGCCGCTTGGAGCAAAGCGCCAACAATGCCGAGGTCGAGCGCGTGCGCATCTCCAAGCGCCGCGAGCAGGCCGCCGAAGCCGTTCGCGCTGCGCGCCCGCGCGTTGACGAGCTCACCCGTTCGCATGACGAGGCCCGCGCGCAGGCAAGCGATCTGGGCTTGCAGATTGCCGAGGCCAACGACGAACTCGACCGCGTTCGCCGTGACGATTCCGAAGCTGCCGGCAAGCTCGCCGACGCCAAGGTTCGCCTAGCCCAGACGAGTGAACGCCTGCGTTCGCTGAAGGGCCGCGTGCCCGACCTGGAGCATCGTCTTGAGGGCATCGACCGTCGTATCCGCGGAACACGCCAGGCCTCGCGCTCGCTCGAGCTGCTGCGCCTGCGCGTCGATCCCATGCACGAACGCTATTCTGCCCTGTTGGAACGCGCGTCGGATTGGGCAGCGCGCCTGCGTGACCAGGCCTCTCTGGAGGAGGCGGACTCCGCTTCGCTCAAGAAGACCATCGAGGATGCCAAGGCCGAGGTCTCCCGTGCCAAGGAGCGGGTTGATGCCGCCACGGCGACGCAAAACGAGTTCAAGGTCGCGCGTGGCAAGCTCGAGGTGCAGGTCGAGGCTGCCATCAAGGCCATTACCGCCGATGGCACGACGGTGCTCGAGGAAGCGCTCATGCTTCCGGCGCCCACGGACCGCGATGCCGCCGAGCGCGAACTCAACCAGCTTGTGCGCCAGATCAACAACCTTGGTCCCGTTAACCAAGTTGCCATGGAGGAGTACGAGCAGCTCAAGCGCCGCGCCGACTACATCGAGGAGCAGCTGGCCGATCTGGAGAGCGCACGCAAGGCGCTCACCAAGATCACGGTGGCCATTGATCGCAAGATGCGGAAGGCCTTCCTGGTGACGTTTGAGAAGGTCGACGCGAACTTCCGCGAGATCTTCGCTATGCTCTTCCCGGGCGGCCAGGCTCATCTGGAGATGACCGATCCCGAGCATCCTGCCGAGACGGGTATCGAGGTCGTGGCGCAGCCGCGCGGCAAGCGCATCACCAAGATGATGCTCATGTCGGGCGGCGAGAAGAGCCTGACGGCGCTCGCCCTGCTCTTTGCTGTGTATCGCACGCGCACGGTGCCGTTCTATGTGCTGGACGAGGTCGAGGCGGCGCTCGATGACGCCAACCTGTCCAAGCTCATCGGCGCGCTCGATGTGTTGCGTTCCGATACGCAGCTCTTGGTTATCTCGCATCAGCGCCGTACTATGGAGGACGCTGACGTCCTCTATGGCGTCTCGATGCAAGCCGACGGCGTCAGTCGCGTCGTCTCGCAAAAACTCGATCGCGAAACCGGAAAGGTCGTGAATGCATAATGGGATTCTTCGATGCTCTCTCGCGCGGACTTGAGCGCAGCCGCGAGGCCCTCAACGAGGTCTTCTACTTTGGCGGCGAGGTCGACGAGGATTTTTGGGAGGACCTGGAGGACACCCTCGTAATGGGTGACATGGGCGCCGAGGTCGCTATCAAGGTCTCCGATGACCTGCGCGATGCCGCGGCCAAGAAGAACCTCAAGACCGCTCCGCAGCTTCGCCGCGCTCTGGCCGAGCAGCTTGAGCAGCACTTTGTGCCCATCGAGCGCGATCCGTTCTCCGATACGCCGAGCTGCGTGCTGTTTGTGGGCATTAACGGTGCCGGCAAGACCACGACGGTCGGTAAGATCGCGAGCGCCATGGCCGCCCGCGGCAAGAACGTCGTGATCGGTTCGGCCGATACCTTCCGCGCTGCCGCTATCGAGCAGCTCGATGTGTGGGGCCAGCGAGCTGGCGTCCCCGTCATCAAGCGCGACCGCGGCTCCGACCCGGCAAGTGTTTGCTACGACGTGCTCGACGAGGCCGACAAGCGCGGCAGCGACCTGGTGCTCATCGATACCGCCGGTCGTCTGCACACGAGCCCCGAGCTCATGCGCGAGCTTGCCAAGGTGGTCAATGTGACCCGTAAGCGCGCCGCCAATATGGCCGCCGGCCCCATGCCCGTCTATGTCGTGCTCGTGATCGATGCCGCAACGGGCCAAAACGGCCTCAACCAGGCGCTCGAGTTTAACGAGGCGCTTGGCCTGGACGGTATTATCATGACAAAGCTCGACGGCACGGCTAAGGGCGGTATCGCCATGGCCGTGGCCGAGAAGCTCAAGCTCCCGATCCTGCGCATCGGCGTGGGCGAGCAGGTCGATGACCTGCAGGAGTTCAATGCCAAAGATTTCTGCCGCGCCCTGGTGGGCGAGTCCAATTAAGGAGTGACTAGTGTTTGATTCTCTGAGCGATCGCCTCAACGACACATTTGACCGCCTGCGCGGCAAGGGTAAGCTGACCGAGGCCGATATTACCTCTGCCATGCGCGACATTCGCATGGCGTTGCTCGAGGCCGACGTCAACTTTAAGGTCGTTAAGGAGTTCGTCGCCAAGACCAAGGAACGCTGCATGACCGCAGAGGTCAT
>CABSMQ010000053.1:0-13861 GCA_902478965.1 uncultured Collinsella sp.
TACACTTCTAGCTTCGTCGGCAGCGTCAGATGTGTATAAGAGACAGGACGTACACCGAGCGCTTGATCTTCTTAAGAAGGGTCGCCTTGGCCTTCTCGATGCTCTCGTCGAGCTCGATCTTGGTCGGGCGGTACTGAAGCCGCTCGGGCAAAAGCGTGGGTTCGGCCATGGTTACTCCTCCTTCGTTTCAAAATCCATGATGATGCCCTCGACCGGCGCCGGACCGGCGGGAATCTCGGGCGCATCGGGGTTAAGCTCGCGGTCGATATACTCCGGGTTCACGCCGTGGCCGCCCAGATACTCCATGCCGGGGCCCTGGGGCTCACCGGACGCAAGCGTCTCGTTGGCAGCCATGCCGGCAGCGTTGCCGGTCTTTACGGCCGAGGCGGCGCGCAGGGCGTCGAGCTCGCGCTTGCACTCCTGGCACATACCGACGGTACGGGCAGCCTGCTCGGCCTCCATGCCGCCGGCCTTTTGCAGCAGGCGCTTTGCGTAGTCGATCTCCTTGTGCGGGGCGAACGGCTTGCCGCAGCGCGAGCAGTGCTCGAGCGTATAGACGCTCTTGCTGGTGAGGTCGTCCTTGCTCATGACGGCAAGCTCAAACTCCTCGGTGAGCTTGATGGCCTCCATGGGGCAGGCTTCCTCGCAGCGGCCGCAAAAGATGCAGCGGCCGTAGTCGATCGACCAGGTAATGGTATCGGCCGCAAGGTCGGTGTCCATGCGAATGGCATCGGCCGGGCACGCCACGCCGCAGGCACCGCAGGCGATGCAGAGCTCGGCATTGTGCTCGGGCTTGCCGCGCATGTCCTTATTGGTGGGGAACGGCGCAAACGGGTACTTGACCGTCGCGTCGCCGGCCTTGGCGTTAACCTTCCAAAGCTTCAGCATATTAGAGCGCCTCCTCATCGAGCGGAGCGGCCAAGGTGCCCTCGCCCGCAAGCGGCGACTTGTCGCGCCAGACGTTCTCGAACTGCTCCTTGTCGAGCACGTGGTCGCGCTTGGCGGCGACATCGGTCACCGTCACGCGATCGGTGCAGGAGTAGCACGGGTCGAGCGAGCCGACGATCAGCGCCGCGTCGCCCACGGTGTTGCCGCGGAACATGTAGCGCAGGACCGGCCAGTTGCTGTACGTGGCGGCCTTGGCGCGCCAGCGGTAGCACTTCTGGTTATTGCCGAGCATGGCCCAGTGCACGTCCTCGCCGCGCGGCGCCTCGGTGGCGCCGATGGCGTACTTGTGCGGGGTGTACTCCCAATCCGTGGTGAGGATGGGGCCCGACGGGCAGTTCTCGAGCATGGTCTCGATCATGTCGATCGAATCGTAGACCTCCTGGATGCGGACGGCGGTACGGCCGAAGGCGTCGCAGGTGTCGGCCGTGGCGGCGTGCATCTTTTGGACGTCCGGATCGGCGTAGCCGTCGAAGGGATGGTCAAAGCGCACGTCGCGGGCATAGCCCGAGCCACGCATGAGCGGGCCGACCGGCGAGAAGTCGCGTGCAATCTTGCGGTCCAAGATGCCGATACCGCTCGTACGCTCAATAAAGTTGGGCGTGGAGAGCAGCACGTCGACGAGCTCCTGAACCTCGGAGCGCAGCTGGTGGATGGTCGTGAGCGTGGAGAGCTTCTGCTCAGCCAAAATGTCGCGACGCACGCCGCCAATCACGTTGAGGCCGTAGGTCTTGCGGTGACCGGAGAGCTTCTCGGCCAGGTCCATGGACTTCTCGCGGACGCGGAAGAACTGCTGGAAGCCGGAGTCGAAGCCCGTGTAGTGCGACGCCAGGCCAATGTTGAGCAGATGCGAGTGCAGGCGCTCAACCTCGAGCATGATGGCGCGGATGTACTGGGCGCGCGGCGGGACATGGATGCCCTGAGCGCGCTCGACGGCCTCGGCGTAGGCCACCGAGTGGGCGCAGCCGCAGATGCCGCAGATGCGGTCGGCGAGGAACGTCACGGCGTCATAGTTCAGGCGCGTCTCGGCAACCTTCTCCATGCCGCGGTGCACGTAGAACAGACGGTAGTCGGCGTCGACGATCGTCTCGCCCTCAACGAACAGGCGGAAGTGGCCAGGCTCGTCGGAGGTAATGTGCAACGGGCCCATGGGAACGAGCGTCGTCTCCTTGCCCTTGGTATCGGCCAAGAACTCGTAGTTTTCCATGTCGCTCGCGGGAGCGGGACGGAAGCGGTAGTCCATGGAGTCCTTGCGCAGCGGGTACAGGCCGCTGGGCCAATCGTCGGGCAGCACCAGGCGACGACGATCGGGCAGACCCTCGGGGATCAGGCCGAACATATCGCGCAGCTCGCGCTCGCCCCACACGCAGGCGGGAACGAACGGCGTCACGGACGGGAACGTCATCTTGGCGGGATCGACCTCGGCACGCACGGTCACCCAGCCGGGGTCCTCCCCCTCCATGGAGATGACGTAGTACACGGCATAACGGCCGCACAGGCTGCGCTCGTCGTTGCCGATGATCACGGGGATCCAGCCGTAGCGTTCGTAGTACAGGTAGTGGACGGCCTCGGGCAGCTTGTCCTGCTTGACGGTGATCGTCAGCTGGTCCTCGCACTGCCACTCGACCTTCTCGATGCAGCCCGGAACGGCGCGGCGCAGGGCCTCGACATGGCTCTCGCAGCGACGGGCATACACCTTGTTCTCAGTTTCAATCATTCGTTACTCCACCTCGCTCTGAGCGGTCTCGGTACCGAACACAGCGCGGTACATCGGCGTCGCGTGAAGTTCCTCGGTGCTCTGCTCGAGCACGATGCCGGTAGCGGTCTCCACACCGTGCACGAGGGGCAGCGGGGTGGCAATGCCAAACCACAAGATCATGACAGCCAGGATGATTTCGGGGATAAGCATGAGCGCCGGGGCCTCATGCTTGCCCATGCCCTGGGGCGCATGGCCGAATACCGACTTGAGTGCGATACGGGTGAGCGCGGAGATGGCCACGGTAAGACCGAGGGCGACCACGACGACCAGCCACATGGGACCGGCGGTAACACCGGCGACAAAAGTCAGGAACTCAGAGATGAACATGCCAAAGGGCGGGAAGGCGGCAAGGCCGAGCAGCGCCAGGATGGCGAGCGCGGCGGTTGCGGGCGCAACCTCGACGACGCCCTGGATCTTGGCCAGGCTACGCGTGCCAAAGGCGTGCTGGATGTTGCCGGACACGCAGAAGGCAAGCGTCTTGGTAAAGCCGTGGAACACGCAGTGCAGCAGGGCCGCGGCGATACCCAGCGGGCCACCGATACCCAGGCACAGGGCGATAACGCCCACGTTCTCCACAGACGAGTACGCAAAGCGGCGCTTGAGGTCGTCCTGGCGAAACATCGAGAGTGCCGCCACCAAAATGGACAGCGTGCCGACGATCAACAGCAGAAGTTGCGGATACTCGGCACCCACGGCCTGGATGGTAAAGCCGTAGAAGCGCATGATCACAAGCATGGCACACTTAAGCAGAACACCCGAGAGCAGGGCCGAGACAGGACTCGGAGCCTGAGAGTGGGCATCGGGCAGCCAAGTGTGCATGGGGAACAGGCCAGCCTTGGTGCCAAAGCCGATCACGATAAACGCAAAGGCGAGGCGCGTGAGCGTCGGGTCGAACTGGTCGGCATACGGCAGCACGCACGACAGGAATGCGGCCTCGTGGGCGTTGGGAATCACGTCGGCGGCGTTGGCGTAGATCAGCAGCGTACCGAACAGGCCAAATGCCACGCCGGCGGTACAGACCATCGCATACTTCCAAGAAGCCTCGAGGGCCGTCTTGTTCTTGTAGATACCCACGAGGAACACGGTGGAAAGCGTGGTTGCCTCCACGGCGGCCCACGTGAGGATCATGTTGTTGGACAGGCACGCGAGCAGCATGGTGAACACGAACAGGCTAAACAGCGCAAAATACTGCTTGGCGCGCTCGGCGGGCATGGAGCCCTCCTCGATATCGGCCTTTACATAGGGCAGCGAGAACAGCCCCGTAAGAAAACCGATAAAGCCGATGAGCAGCACAAAGATGGCGCCCAGCGAATCGAGGTGAAACCACAGGCCAAGAGCGCTCGCGGTGTCGCCGCTCATAAGGACGTCACCGGCCGTCATTATCGACAGCACCAGGACGGCTGCGACGGAGACCAGGTTGAGACCGGCAAACACGTTATAAGACGTGTTCTTGGGCAAAAACGCCATGACCAGCGAGAACACCAAAGGAGTCGCGAGCAGGGCGAGAATCAACGTTTCCATGGACTACCCCCTCAGCTCGGACAGGTCGCGCGCATCGAGCGAGTGGGAGTCGTCCCAAATGCGACGCACGACGATGGACATGATGATGACGGCAAAGATGGCGTCGGTGGCGATACCGATCTCGATGATCTCGGGAGCGGTGGGGGCCAAAAGCGCGAGCGTCACGTGGCTGCCGTTTTCCATAAGGCAGTATCCAAAGATCTGCTTCATGATGTTGCGCTGCGAAATGATGCAGGTGAGGCCCACAAAGAAGTGAGCGAAGCTAATGGCGAGCGCAGGCGTTGCGACCTCGGCCGTGGGCAGGCTGATCTGCGTCACGACGGCAAAGCAGATCGCGACCTCGACGGCGATGATGCAAATGGCCCACGCGGGCTTAAGGCCGGCCTTGAGCGATGCGTCGCTCGGCTCGCCCATCTTCTTGTACGCACGGTTGAGGATATATGGGACCAGGACGACCTTGGTGATAAAGGCAGATCCGGCCCACATAAGCAGCTCCTGCGCACCGGTAGTGGCACCGAGCGTAGCGAGCAGTCCCACGAGCACCAGCGACTGCGCCGCATACCAGCTGATGGCGTGCTTGATGTTCTTTGAGACAACCACCATGGTGGACGTGACGATCAGAAGGCCGCCAAGGATGTTGACGATCGAATAACCCATGTCGTTCTACCTCCTAACCGATCCAGCTGGCCGAAAGCGGGCCGCTGACGATAACCATGATGATGAGCACGATGAACACGAACGCCATCGCGCGGGGAAGCGGGGCTCCCGCAGCGACCTCGTCGCTCGGCTCGCCGGGCAGGCAATAGCCCATCCACTTGAGGAACCAGGCGAAGGTAGCGACGGTTTCGGCGACCATGATGCACACGAGCACCAGGATCGCAACGTTGCCGGCACCCACAGAAAAGCCGCCGGCGATAATCTGGAACTTCGAGAAGAACGTGTTCATGGGCGGCACGCCGGCAATGGCGAGCGCGGCGACACCAAAGCCCACGCCCGAGATCGGGTACTTCTTTACGATGCCGCGCAGCTTGGGCAGCATACGCGTGCCGAGCGTAAAGGAGAACGAACCGGCGATCAGGAAGAACAGCGTCTTGGCGAAAGCGTGGTTAAAGATGTGGCACACGGCGCCATCAAAGGCCAGCTGGCTGCCAAAGACCGAAAGGCCCAGACCAAAGAACACATAGGAGAGCTGGGCGATCGTGGAGAAGGCCAGCAGACGCTTCATGTCCTTTTGCGGCAGGTACATAAGGAAACCAAAGAGCATGGTAACCATGGCGTCGATAATGGCGACCCAGCCCACGATCTCGGGAATCTCGCCGGCAGAGACGAGCGCACGCGCGAACACGCACACGCCGACCTTGACCATCGAGGCGCCATGCAGGTAGGCCGAAACAGGTGTCGGCGCCTCCATGGCCGAAGGCAGCCACATGTACATGGGAACCTGTGCGGACTTGGCCCAGGCCGCAAACAGTACGAGCAAAAGGACGATAGCCTTGAGCTTGGCGTCGAGGCCGGCAATCGCAGTGATGGCGAAGGTACCGGTGTGGGCAAACACGATGGCGGCGCCCAGATACAGGCCGAGCGCACCGATATGCGTGATGATCAGGGCCTTCATGCCGGCCTTCTTGGCCGTAGGCGACATGTAGTAGCTAATGAGGCCCCAAGAGCACGCACCCGTGATCTCAAAGAACACGAGCTGGCCCAAAAGGGTCGAGCTGTACACAAGGCCGGCCATGGCGCCGATGAAGGTCGCGAGGTACGCGTAGAAACGACGACGCGGTGCGTCGGGATGCTCGCGGTTATTCTCGCTCATATAGGGAATCGAATAGATCACGACAAGCAGGCCGATACCCACAAAGGCGGGCGCGAGCAGCGTGCTCATGCGATCGAAGGTGAATCCCATGACGAGGGTCTGCCCAAACGAGATCAGGGGGACCTGAGTGTCGGGCATGCCGGCGCCAGCGAAATTCGCGGCGAGGGCAATGGTGCAGACCGTCGAGACGGCGGCACCCAAAACGCTGAACCACTTGGCGTACGGACGGGGGAACAGGGCGACGAGCACCGAGGCCACCATCGGGGCCGCGATAGCGACCAAGCCGAGAAGGGACAGACTGACTGCAAATGACATTGTTTCTCCCTTCTCCTACACGCCGACGACCACGAAGACAAACGCCAGAACGGCGATGCCCACGACGGCCCAGGTCTGATTGCCAAGCACCTTAAAACGCGAGCGCGAGCAGGAGTTCTCGATCACGCCGCATACGACAAAGTCGATCAGGCACTTAACAAGGAAGATGACCGCGCCCAGAACGGCCGCGATACCCACGGCCGCGGGCTCGCCCCAGGGGACGAAGATCGCGCAGAACCAGGCGACGACCAGGACCTGCTTCATGGACATGGCGAGCTTGGCCATCGCAAGCGACGGGCCGGAAAGCTCAGCGAGCGGACCTTCCTGGAGCTCCTGCTCGGCCTCGGCCTGATCAAACGGCAGCTTGCCGAGTTCCATGTAGCAGGCAATCGCAAAGGCGATGCCGGCGAGGATCACAGCGACCGGCGCGTCGATGGCGCCCGTCATGATGTGCTGGCCCATGGTGGCGATGTCGGTGGAGCCGCACACCAGGGCGGCGGCAAACAGCGCCAGCAGCATGGACGGCTCGATGAGCACGCTCATGAGCAGCTCGCGGACGCCGCCGATACCGGCGTAGGCGTTGGACGAATCCACACCGCAGAGGGCGAAGAAGAAGCGGGCGAGCGCCAGGCTATACATGATGGTGATGGCGTCACCAAAGACCGGGATGGGGCTTTGTGCCGTAAAGAGCGGCAGACCCATCGCGAGCATAAAGGCGACGGCGAAGAACAGCGGCGGCATGATGCGCAGCGCAAAGCTCGCATCCTCGCTCTGGGACTCGGGGCGCGCAAAGAGCTTGGCCAGGTCGCGGTAGTCCTGCATGATGCTGGGGCCGCGACGGTTGTGCATCTTGGCGCGGATCACGCGGCCGAGACCGGAGAAGAACGGCGCGACGGCCATAACGACCACGCCCTGCAGAACGGCAAGTACGATGTTGTTCATGCTCTCCCCTCCTTAACCCATTTGCACGGCGAGCACGAGGAACACCACGAGTGCCGCGACGATGTAGCAGATATAGATGCTGTAGTTGCCGCCCTCGAGCTTAGTCGCGAGGTCGGCGAGCTTCTCGACACCCTTATGCGGGGCATCGACGAGAACCTTGTCGGGTACGGGCTCCACAGCCTCGGCCACACCGGTGAGCTTCTGGAAGAAGTGCGCGATGGACCAGCAGACGGCCGTGCAGCGGTCGCGCAGCGTGTAGAGCGGCTGCATAAACCAGGACACCTCGGAGGCAAAGGTCGTGGCCACGACGGGCATATGCTCGTTGGGAGCATAGCCGCATGCCCACGGCTGGGACTTCTGCACCTTGCCGACGGTCTTGAGCTTGCGATAACCGCAGGCAAGGCCGACGAGCACCACGAGCGCAATAGCGATCGCGGGCGTGGAGGTGGCAGCGCCGGAGTACTGGTTCATGAGCTCCATGCCCTCGGCGGCAAACACGCCACCGTACGGATGCAGCACGGACGCAGCGACATCGACCAGCACGGGCGCGATCACGGGAGCGCCAATGCCCAGCACGACGCAGATGGCCGCGAGCAGGCCCTGCGCAAACACCATGGGGGTGGGAACCTCCTTGGCATTGGCCGCGGCCTCGGAGCGGGGCGCGGAGGCAAAGGAGACGCCATAGGCCTTGACGAAGCATGTGACAGCCAGCGCGCCGGTAATGGCAAGCGCGACGGCAGCGAACACGGCCACGATCATGACGGCCTTGTCGCCCTGCATGGCAGCGTTAAAGAGCGACTGGTAGGTAAACCACTCGGACACAAAGCCGTTGAAGGGCGGGATGGCCGAGATGGCAAGCGCGCCAATAAGGAAGCAGATGGCCGTAGCCGGCATACGACGGAACAGGCCGCCCATCTTCTCCATATTGCGCGTACCCGTGGAGTACAGCAGCGCACCGGCGCCCAAGAACAGCTCGCCCTTAAACATCGCGTGGTTAAACGTGTGGTAGAGGGCGGCCATCAGAGCCAGGACGGCGATGCCGACCGAGTTGAGCGCCATAGCGGCCATGGAGGCGCCGACGCCGAGCAGAATGATGCCGATGTTCTCGACGGAGTGATAGGCCAGCAGGCGCTTGATGTCATGCTCCTGCAGGGCGAAGGCCACGCCGAGGACCGACGAGATCGCACCGAAGACCATGACCATAAGGCCCCACCAGACCTGAACGCCCGAGGCGGAGAGCAGGTCGAGGCCCACCTTGAGGATGCCGAAGATACCGATCTTGATCATGCCGCCGGACATGAGGGCCGACACGTTGGACGGCGCCTCGGGATGCGCCTTGGGCAGCCAGCCGTGCAGCGGGATGATACCGGCCTTGGCGCCAAAGCCAAAGAAGGCGAGCACAAAGCACACGGATGCGACCGCGGGGCTAAACTGCGTAGCGCGGAAATCCGCAAAGGCAAACGAGCCACCGGCGAAGTTGGTCATGGTGAGGAAGCTCGCCATGATGAGCACAAAGCCCACGTGCGCGATCACAAAGTAGAGCCAACCGCCATGGATGGAGTTCTCGTTCTCCTCGATCACGACCAGGAAGTACGAGGTCAGCGACATGAGCTCAAAGGCGACCAGGAACCAAAACACGTTGTCGGCGGTGATGACGAGCATCATGGACGCCACAAAGGTGTTAAAGAAGAAGCCGGCGCGGCCCTTTTTGCCCGGGTACTCATCAAAGTAGTTGAGACCGTAGATCGAGCCGGCAAACGCGAGCACCGAGATGAGCGCCACGAACAGGCCGGACAGCTGGTTGAGCAGCAGCTGGAAATGGGCAAACGGGAAGAACACGATGGTGTCGACCGACGTGACATCGCCCAGCACGGCCTGGATACCGGCCACAAACGAAAGCACCGCGGCGACGGCGCCGATTAGGCAGCCGGCGGTCTTGGCGGCGTTATCGGCCTTGATCAGCAGAACCGAGGCGAGCGCACCGATGCACGAGACGGCAAGCGATGCGATAAACAGCGTCATGCTATCCATTGTTTACGCTCCCTTCTGCTTTCTCGGACAGGCCCTGGGCCACAGCGGTAACGTCGACGACCGGACCGTTTTCGATCGAGCGCAGGCGCTTGGCCTCGTCGAGCTCGCGATCGGCCGCGCCACCCATGACGGTCAGCGCCTTGGTAGGGCACGCCGCCACACAATGCGGGCCGTCCGGATCGAAGGCGCACAGGTCGCACTTGACTGCGCAGGTGTACTGGCCGGGAGCCCACGTAAGCAGGCTGCTCAGGGACTTAGGATACGAAGGCGTCGGGTCGCACATGCCTGCGACACCGGCGATAGACGTGCCATCGGGATGGATGGCTCCGAAGGGGCACGCGATGGCGCACAGCCTGCACCCGATGCACTCCTGCTCCTTGACGTGGATGCGATCGCCATCGTGCTCGATGGCATTCACCGGGCAAACCTCGGCGCAGGGGGCACCCTCACAATGGTGGCAGGCAAGGGCGGCCGAAATACCGCCGGTCTTCACGAGCGCCAAGCGCGGCGTATCCTGAAGACCCTGCATCCGGTGGGCGTCGGCACAGGCGGACTGGCATGTTCCGCAGCCGATGCACCTCTCCGGGTTGATGTCGATGAAGCGGTTCATCCCCACTTCCTTTCAAAATAACGGGCCGGGCTCCCGAACGTACGGGACGCCCGGCCCAAAAAGCCAACGAGAACGGGACTACACGATTTGGTTCACGTGCGTCTCGTCATCGAACTTGGCGGCGCCGGGCTCAACGTCCTGGGGAGCGGCGGCGTCCACCAGAGCCTGCTTGAGCTCGGTGTACTGACGCTCCACCTCGCCCTCAGCCCAGACCTGGTCGGCGATAGCGTCGACCTGGCAGGCGGAGAACTTGTCCTCGGGCGTATGCGAGACCGGGTCGACCTTGTGAATGGTCAGCTCGTTGCACTTGCCGATCCACCACTGGTAGGTCATATAGACCGTGCCCTTGTTGATGCGATCGCTCACGTCGGCGCGGCTATATACCTGGCCGCGGCGGCTATGAATCGAGACGATGTCGCCGTTCTTGATGCCGCGCGCCTGGGCGTCCGCGGGATTCATGCGGACAAAGCCGGGCTCGTCGGCGAGCAGCGCCAGCGTCTTGCAGTTGCCAGTCATCGAGCGGCAGCTGTAGTGGCCGACCTCGCGGACGGTGCACAGGATGAGCGGGTACTCATCGTCGGGAAGCTCGGAGGGTGCCTCCCAGTCGTGCGCCATCAGGTTGGCGCGGCCGTCCTTGGTGGTGAACTTGCCACCAGCGAACATGTCGGGCGTACCGTGGTCGTTCACATCGGTGCTCTTGACGGGCCACTGGGCGTAACCGCCCTCGGGAGCCATCTTCTCGTAGGTCGCGCCCACAAAGTTGGGGCACAGGCTAATGCACTCGTTCCAGATCTGCTCGGTGTTGTCGTAGTGCATGGGGTAACCCATACGCGTAGACAGGTCCGCGAAGATCTCCCAGTCGTGACGGCACTCGCCCTTGGGCGGAACAGCCGCGTCAAAGTGCTGGAAGCTACGGTCGGATGCGGTAAAGACACCCTCGTGCTCGCCCCAAGAGGTGGCGGGCAGAATGACGTCGGCGAGCATGGTCGTCTGCGTCATAAAGATGTCCTGGCAAATGAACAGATCCAGCTCGGAGAGCGTCTTGCGCATGCCGGCCGAATCGGGCTCGGTCTGCACCGGGTCCTCGCCGTAGTTGTAGAAGCAGTGCACCTTGCCCTCGTCGACCAGGTGGCCCAGGTCGGTGAGCTTGTAGCCCTCCTCGAGCGGGAGCTTTTCCTCGGGCACGCCCCAAGCCTTGGCAAACTTGGCACGCACTGCCGGGTCGGTGACCTTCTGGTAGCCAGGGTACAGGTTGGGCAGCATGCCCATATCGCAGGAGCCCTGGACGTTATTCTGGCCACGCACGGGCGCGAGACCGGAATTGGGTTTGCCGATCTGGCCGGCAACGCAGGCGATGGAGGCGATGGTGTGCACCGTCTTCAGGTTCTGCTTCTGCTGGCATACGCCCATGCCCCAGCCAATGATGGCAGAGGGCTTCGCCGTGGCGTACATCTCGGCAGCTTGGTGGATCAGCGCGGGCTCGACACCCGTGATGTCCTGTACGGATTCGGGAGTGTAGTTCTTGATGGTCTCCCACCACTCGTCAAAGCCGTTCGTGTGCTCGGCGACGAATTCCTTGTCGTAGAGGCCATCGTTGACCAAGCAGTTGGCAAAGGCGTTGAGGAACGCGACGTTGCAACCGTTCTTGATCGGAAGGTAGAGATCGGCGATACGCGCGGTTTCGATATGGCGCGGGTCGGCGACGATGATCTTGCAACCCTTTTCTTTGGCTCGCACGATACGCCTTGCGACGATGGGGTGCGAATCGGCAGGGTTATAGCCGAAGAGGAAAATGCAGCCCGCATCCTCCATACCGGGGATGGAGCATGACATGCAACCTGAACCAACCGTGTCCATCAGACCGAGGACAGTAGGGCCGTGTCAAGTACGGGCGCAGTTGTCCACGCTGTGGGTGCCGATGCACGCACGCGTAAACTTCTGCATGACGTAGTTCGCCTCATTGCCGCCGCCTCGCGAAGAGCCGGTGGTCATGACAGCGTTAGGACCATATTCGTCAATTATGGCCTGCATCTTAGATGCGGTGAAATCCAGTGCCTCGTCCCAGCTTACGCGCTCAAGATCCGCGCCCTTGGTGCGGCGGATCATCGGGTGCAGTACGCGAGGAGTCAAGATCTTGGTGTCGTTGATGAAGTCGTAGCCGCTCATGCCCTTAAGGCACAGCTCGCCCTGATTGGTGATGCCGTTGAGCGGTTCGGTACCCACGACCTGGCCGTTTTGGACCAAGAGGTTAAACTGGCAACCGGCGCCGCAGTACGGGCAGATCACTTTATGCTTCTCCATGACACCCTCCTTCCTTTCTCTGCTACCGAATACTCGGTACTTATTTGACAATCATTGGGCCTGTCGCCCGACGCTTACGCCTCGTTTTCGATGGTGGCGCGGGCACGCTCGGCAGTCAGCTCCGCCAGGCGCTCCTCGTCTACCAGGGTGAGGCCCTTGGTCGGGCATGCCTCGGCACACGCCGGACCGCCGGGACGGTCCACGCACAGGTCGCACTTGAGCACGAAGCTCTTAGTCTGCGAACCGACGCGAACGTCACCCATCAAGACGGGGACCTGCGTGGTCGCCACGCTCACGGCGCCAAAGGGGCATGCCATGACGCAGCTCTTGCAGCCGATGCAGTTGTCCTCGTTGACGCCGATGCGATGGTTCTTTGGATCAAAGAACAAGGCGCCCGTAGGACAGGCCTTCGCGCACGGAGCGTCCTCGCAGTGGTGACATGCCACCGGCGCGGAGATCTCGTAGGTGCGCGTTACGCGCAAGCGAGGTGCGGCGATGTTGCCGGGAATATCGTGTGCCTCGATGCACGCCGCCATACAGGTTTGGCACCCAATGCAGCGTGAAGAATCAGCCACGACTCGTTTATTGCCCATGTTGTTCACTCCCTCCTGAATCCCATGCCGGAGAGACTCTGTCGACGTTGCTCCGAACCGCCCGTGGTCCGGCATCGGCGTATCGAGCGTATGCGGCGAAACAGGCGCTTCGATAGAATTCCTCCAACGATATACAGGCTAAATATACGCAGTTGCAGGTGGCAGACTTGAGCATAGGCCCTGCAATACGGGTGTATTGCAGGGGTTTTGGCAGGTTGGAATTATTCTTGGGTAGCTATAAAGGTGAGTGTATTACATGCGTACGCCCAAGAAAGATTTCACACTCATTTCTGAAGGATGTAATACGTTTGTAATATCGTTTACACTCAGTTACTCTAATGCAATAAAGTAGTGGTTGTAAGATTGGCTATTATTAGCCAATGCTGTATTTGACTATTCAAATTGCACGCTCATTAAGGGAGGCCAGTGATGTCATCGACTCAAAACGAGCCATCCTGCAGGTGCGCATTCGCGAGGAAGACAAGCAGCATGCCGAGCGTCTCTACGACGCCATGGGCACATCGCTCGCCGAGGCCGTGCGCCTTTTTGTCGCGCAGAGCATTTTGATGCGCAAGCTCCCCTTTCAGCCGGTCGCCGTGCGCTCAAAGGACGGCACCGCCGCCTATGGATCGCTCAAAGCCTATGGGGACCCCAATCGCCGCTCCGAGGAGCGCAATGCCTGGATTGAGTACCTTGCTACAGAAAGTGACGATTCGATTTTGGGTCCCGAGGAAGTAGATATCCATGAGTAGCACCATCATCGACGAGACCGTCATCCTACGCTACATGCTTGACGACGACGAAGTTCTGTCACCGCGCGCCGCCAAGGTCATCGCCACGCGCACCGCTCGTGTCTACCCCGAAATCATCACGCGCGTCGTGGTCACGCTGCGCGACGTCTATAAGGTTCCCCGCGTTGAGATTGCTGCGGCCATGAAAAGGCTGCTCGATGACGTCATGGTCGACGAGCCCACCGTTGTCGCCCTGTCTCTTATACACATCTCCGAGCCCACGAGACAGGCAGAAATCTC
>CABSMQ010000054.1:0-13677 GCA_902478965.1 uncultured Collinsella sp.
GATTCTAGGCGATGGCCCTCCCTTGCTTCTTACACCACGACTGTGCGCGCTACCCGCTCAGATGCCTCACCAACATAATTTGAGTTATTCGGCCTTATCCTATACAAATGGTGCGATCGCAACGTCCTATTCGAATTGATTCAGGTAGATTTATGGGGCTTGGTTGCGAAATTAAGGCGATTTTAGCTTCGATTGCGGTTCAAGGGGCCTTGACTAGTGGTTCAGCTGGCCGAACAACTCGAAAAATGTAGGTGGGCCAACCTGCCGACTATGTGAAGCACGCGTATTTGCTCGTTTTGATGAAAACTAGGGTGCAGCCATAAGGCTGCGCCCTAGTTTACTGCGTGTCGGTGTGCCCAAACGGATTGCGCTGTGCCTGGCAGGCGCTCCCGCAGATGGATCGGTTATTTCGCGAATAGGTTCTTGAGGTTGAACTCGGCTTGGACGGTGCGGAGCATGAGGTCGGTGTCGTCGAGGCCCAGGTGCTGCTCGTTGGCGTCGGCGGCGAGGGTGCCACGGCGGCGCGCCCAGTTCTCGAGCGCGGCGGGCGCGGATTCGCGGGGGAGCGAGCGGACGTCGGCATCCAGGCTGCGGCAGATCTGGCGCGAGTCGATGACGATGATCTTGCCGGCGCGGCGTGCCTCGGCGTAACCGTCCAGGTGGATCTTGAACCAACTGTCCTCAAAGGCGGCGTTGTGCGCCATGTACGGGTACTTCTTCATAAGCTTGAGCAGCTGCTTCTGCAGTTCCTTGTTCTCGCGGAACGGCTTTTTGCCGTCGATGTCGTCCCAGGTGATGTGGTGGATATTCGACAACGGCACATCCTCGCCGCGGTAGATGTCGGGCAGGCCGCAGTAGTGTGCCTCGGCGTCATGCGGGACGGCGTCGCTGGTGAGCTCCATGATCTCCCAGCCCACGTTGATGATATAACCACGCTCGGGTGCACGGCCGGTGGTCTCGATATCGATACCGAGCACGGTGCCTTGGATGGGCTTGCGCGCGTAGGCGACGCCGAGCGCGTCGCGGTCGCCGCGGATCTCGCGCATGACGGACGCGGCGGTGCGCTTTTGCATCTTGCCGATGGCGGCGCAGGTGTCGGCGTCGGACAGACCGCGCGAAAGCGTCGCGGGCGTCACGTTGCGCAGGCGCGCCTCGCCAATCTGGTCGCACAGGTCGCGGTTGCGGTCAGCCAGGTCGCGCACGGTGGCAAAGTCGAAGCCGGGGTCGCCCTCGGCGGTAAAGTACTCGGTTTCGAGCACCTTAAGGGCCTCCTCGCCCTTCTGGCGCTCGGACTCCATGGCGCCGTGATCGCCATAGATAAACATGGGGATAAACGGCTGACGCTCGTATTCGAGTGCTTGTGAAACGTTCATATAACTGCTCCTTGGACGGGCCGCACCGCGCGGCTCGGGTTCATTGAGATGTGGCGAGATGATAGTTTACCATGGGCAACTATTGGCATCGCGCCTAGGACAACTACAATACCCTAGTTGACCGCTAGGACTTTTACAATGCTGCCGAAAGACATGAAAGGTTCCATCCGTCATGGATTTGCTGATTGATATTCTGCTCGACGCCGGCAAGGACACGCTCTCGCTGGCGCCGTTTTTGTTGGTGACGTATCTTGCTCTCGAGACACTTGAGCACGTTGCGGGCGACCGCGTCAACGGCGCTATCAAGCGCGCCGGCGCTGCGGGTCCTGTGGCTGGCTCGCTGCTGGGCATTGTGCCGCAGTGCGGATTTTCGGCCATGGCAGCAACGCTGTACGCCGGCCGTGTCGTGACGCTGGGCACGCTGGTCGCCGTGTTCCTCTCGACCTCCGATGAGATGCTGCCGCTGTTGCTCGCCGAGCAGGTGCCCGTGCAGACCATGGCGATGCTTTTGGCTTCGAAGGCACTGATCGCGCTGGTCACGGGCTTTATCGTGGACGCGGCTATCCGCGGCCTTCGTCGTAATGCCCGCGCGCATGCGGCGATTCGCCGTACCGTGCTGGGGACCGCTGCCAATCCGGCTCATGTGAACTGCGCGCACGACGACCATACCGGGGGCGACATCATTGATGAAGTGGCCGAGGCGGGCGTGAGCGCCGACCACATCCACGAGTTGTGCGAGCGCGACCATTGCGGTTGCGATGATTATGAAGATGAACACGAGCGCGACCACGGACACAGCCATGACCACGGTCACGCAGGCGAGTATGAGCACCACCACGGCCATGGGCACGACCACGGTCACTCCCACGAAGGTGCGCCCGTCCTGTCGATTATCCGCAGCGCGATCTCGCACACCGTGCAGGTTTCGGTTTTTATTTTCCTGGTGACGCTGATTCTAGTTGCCGTGCTCGAGACCTTCGGAGAGTCCGCGATCGAGCAGTTCCTGCGTGGCAACGAGACGCTCGCCGTCTTGGGCTCGGCACTCGTCGGCCTGATCCCCAACTGCTCGGCCAGCGTGGTCATTACGCAGCTGTACCTGGAGGGCGCGCTACAGCTGGCGCCGATGCTCGCCGGCACGCTCATTTCCGCCGGCGTGGGCTATCTTGTCCTGTTCCGCACCAATCGCAGCGCTCGTGAAAACGCCGTGTTCCTGGTCATGATGTACGTCATCGGCGCCGGCTGGGGCCTTCTCCTATCCGCCTTCGGCCTCTAAGTAGGCTTAAAAAATGGGCTTCAAATAGCCATGCTCGGCGCCTGCGCAATGCGGCGACGCATGGCATTTTGAAGCCCGTTTTTTTGTTGAGCCATGGATTCCGAGCGCTCACACCGCTCAAAACAAAAAGGTAGATTTCCGGGCATGTCCCGAAAATCTACCTTGGTTAGCGCAGCAGCTCGGTGAGGTTGCGCTTAAAGCGGGCCCGGTCTTCGCTGGTAAATGCCGCCGGACCGCGAGTGCGACCGCCGGCGCGGCGCACCTTCTTTTCCTCGTGGCGAATAAACAGTTGCATGTCGATGGTCGCCTTATCGTAGACGCGCCCGCGTACGCCGATGGCGGCGGCATCGCGCCCGAGCACCATGCTCGCCAAGCCAATGTCCTGCGTCACGACTACGTCGCCCGCCTGCAGGCGTTCGACAATGGCAAAGTCGGCGCTGTCGGCGCCCACGCTCACATCGAGCGTCGTGACCCAAAATCCGCGTCGCGCATGCTCGACGTCGCGCGGATCGTCGCGGCGAATGTGGCGTTCCAGGTTCTGTGTGCTGTTGCCGGCGATAACGACGGCGACGCCCGCCCGCCGCGCGCAGTCAATCGACTCGCGCGTGACCGGGCAGGCGTCTGCGTCAATAAAGAGCGTTCGCGGCATCTAGTGCACCAGTTTGCCAAATTGAATAGCGCGAACAATCAGCGTTACGCCAAACACCAGCAGTGCGGCGCCGCTAAAGATGACGAGCATCTTGGCCGACCACAGCGGATAGATAAACACGAACATGCCGGCGATGATGGAGAGCGCGCCGCTCAGGATGGCGAGGGCACGGTTGGACGAAAGCTCGGACTCCAGAATGGACATGACACCTTCGACGATCCAGCCAAAGCCGGCCACGATAACCACCATCGTGGTGAGCGTCGCGGTCGAGAAGGCCTGGTTGCGCAGGATTATGACGCCGCCCAAGATAATGAGTAGGTTGGAGATGATGCTCGTCACGCGCCAGCCGGTGGGCAGCAGTGGCTCGAAAACAGCGGTAAACAGCCTGATCGCGGCCGTGATCACAAAGTAGAAGCCCAAGACGGTCGTTAGGAAGACGAGGGACTTGGCGGGCGCAAACAGCAGTGCGATGCCGGCGACGAGCGCCAAGACGCCCGTGATGGCGTAAATCCAGCGTACGGCCTTGACGGCTTTGCCCGCCATGCTTTTCTCGTCAAATCCAAACTGGCTCGATTTTTGGTCATCGTTCTTAAAGATGCCCATAATGTCTCCTTTCCGTGCGGCGTAAGCCTTGATCATTACAACCAGTATCGCCTAAAGGCGCTGGCGTATGGGTCGGGGAGGGCGGAACGTAACCCAAAGGCCCCGAATTGTTTCCGTTGTTCCCCACGTCGCGATTTTCTATTCAACAGGTGTAGAACATTGCAGCCCTGTTCGTTATTGCCTACGTTTTAGGTTAGATTTTCCTAAGAACAATTGCCCGAAATTGGGGGTCCCTATGAACGAAGCAGTTCCCGCAGCGCCGGTAAGCGCTGAGTCGATGGCAAAGCAGGGTTGCGAAAAGCTCGGCTTGGACTCGTTTGATGCGTTGGTTCGCTGCGCCCGCACGTGCCGTCGCTTTGACGAGTCCATGCGCGTGCCGCGTGAGCTTTTGCTTGAGCTGGCGGAGCTGGCGCACCTGACTCCCTGTGGTGCCAATGCTCAGCGTCTGCGTTTTCATGTGGTAAGCGGTGCAGAGGACTGCGCGCGTGTATTTGACGAGCTCGCATGGGCCGGCGCACTTAAGGATTGGCCGGGTCCTGCCGAGGGCGAGCGCCCGACCGGCTACATCGCGATTCTGGCTGAGCGCGCCGTTCCGGGCAAGCCTGCCGCTCCCATTACCGAGGTCGACACGGGCATTGCCGCGCAGACGATGATGCTCGCCGCCCGCAGCGCTACGCCCGAGGTGGCAGCCTGCATGTTCAAGGCCTTTACGCCCCATGCGATCGATGCCATGGGGCTCGATAACGACAAGTATGAGCTCAAGCTGATCATGGCCTTTGGCGTTCCGGCCGAGATACAGGTGATCGATGCGATCGATTCCAACCCCGATGGCTCCATCAATTATTGGCGCGACGAGGCACAGGTGCACCACGTACCCAAGCGCTCGCTTGTCGACGTACTGGTGTAGTTGAGCGTCACCGCGGTGTGATCCGGCGGTAAACCACCACAAAGGTACCTGTCCCCTTTGCGGTGGTGCGAGGGGAGGACGTGTGGCAGATTTGTATTTGGTGCGGCATGGGCAGACTGAGCTCAATGTGCAGAACATTTTGCAGGGTGGGCACGATTCGCCGCTTACGGCGCGCGGGCGCGAGCAGGCGCTGGCGACGCGCGCGGCGTTTGAGGCGCGTGGCGTGACCTTTGACCGTGTGTATTCCTCCCCGTTGGGCCGGGCGCGGCGTACGGCTGAGCTAATTGCTGGTGAGGGCCGCTCGATAGAGCTGGTCGATGACCTGCGCGAGTGGCATTTGGGCTCGCTGGAGGGTACATCAAATCGCGAGATGCCGCCGCAGCCCTGGGGTGATTATCCGGTGGCCTTTGGTGGCGAGTCTGAAGGCGAGCTCCAGTCGCGCATGGTCGCGGCGCTGTCCCACATCATGGCCAGGCCGCAGCACGACTGTGTGCTGGCAGTCTCCCACGGCTCTTCCTGCCAGGAGTTTCTTGAGTATGTGACTGGCAGGGGAGAGCTACCCGACAACGGTGCCGTGCTTCATTTTGGCTATTGCGACGGTGCGTTTTCGCTCCTTGATTGGTAACGAACGAAAGGACCCCTATGAATAAAGACCTGTATCTGGTTCGTCATGGGCAGACAATATTCAACCTTAAGCGCATTATTCAGGGTTGGAGTGACTCGCCGCTCACGCAGCTGGGATGCGACCAGGCGGCGCGTGCCGGCATGTTCTTGCGTGCGCGCGGCATTGAACCCGATCATGCCTACACCTCCACACTTCATCGCACCGAGCAGACTATCGCCAACCTGTGGCCGGGCTTGGCGTACGAGCGCCTGGACGGTCTGCGTGAGTGGTTCTTTGGCGACTTTGAGGCCGAGCGCGTGATGCTTATGCCCGAGCGCCCGTGGCGAGATTTCTATCGTCAGTTTGGCGGCGAGGGCCAGATGCAGGTGCGCGAGCGCATGGCGGCGACGATAACCGATCTTATGCGACGTCCGGACCACGAGTGCGTGCTCGCGGTGAGCCACGGTTCGGCTATCAAGGAGTTTTTGGACCACGTGCGGGGCGCGGCGGCCGACGAGCGCGAACGCGTGCCGGGCAACTGCTCAGTGCTGCATTTTGCGTTTGACGATGCGGCCGATACGTTTGAACTGGTCGAAGTCTTTACGCAGGAAGACTACGCGCGCGAGCTGGGGCTTGAACCGCTCGTGGCTACTGCGGGTCCGCAGCGCGGATAACGCGAGCGCGGCGGCACGGGTCGTCGGCATAACTTCTCGACGCAAAAGGGGCGGAGATGCATGTACCTGCTGCATCTCCGCCCCCTGTTTGTTGGGCTGCCGATTTTTATGCTGGACGGTCTGGTCTTGCTAGAACCGCGCGACTTGGTGCGCGAGCAGACCCGTCGGAACCTGCGGTGCGCCGCCGCTGACCTGCGCAGCGGGGAAGAGCACGGCAACGGTAAAGTTGAACGGCTCCTTGCCGGTGTACGTTCCGGCGGAACGGGCCTCATCGGCCAGGAGCTGTGATGCCTCGACTAGTGCGGCAGCGTAGGCAGGGTCGTCGGCCAGTGCCGGCTCCGGCGCCTGGTCGAGCATGGCACGGATGGCGCCGACGGCGTCCTCGCGCTTGACCTCCCACACGCGGTGCGTAATACCCGCGGGGTCGGTGACGGCGTAGAGCGAGGCGCCCTCTTTGGCAGCGCCCAGGATGATGTCCATGACGGGCGACGCCTCGTAGGCGAGCGACACGGGGCGCGGCTGCACCTTGAGCTCGGCGATCGCGCGCGCGGCGGCGGCCACGTCAGCGCTGGCATCGCCCTTGTCGCCTGCAAGTACACTCGTCGGGCAAATCGCCACAACACCCGTCACGCGCCCCGGCTCCCCCGAACATTCGTACACGTAATACGCCGCACCCGGGTCCTTGAGCATCAGACCATCGGCAATGGATCCGCGCAGAGCATCGTTGCCGCTCAGGATGCTGCCCATTGCAGGCAGCGCCTCGAGCACGCGGTCCTGAGCTGGGCGGATGCAGGGAAACGGAAGTGCTTTCATGGGCGGTCCTAACGCACGAGTCGGTTTGTTCGCGGCTTATTATGCCCCAACTTGGCCGCTCGCGTCCCAGAGCACGTTATCGGCGAGCGCGATTAGCACCTGCTGACAACGAACGATATCGGCGTGGGGCACATATTCGTTGGGCTTGTGCGCGAGCGCGAGCGACCCGGGACCGTAGCTCATGCAATTGCGGTTGCCTGTCTTGCCGGCGATGACGGCGGTGTCGGTGTAGCCGGTAAAGAAGCCGACGGTCGTGTCCGCGTCCGTCACGTCATCGGCGGCACGCTTGAGCGCTGCTAGAAGGGGAGAGTTCGGGTCACGCTCGATGGCGGGGCGGTCGCCCGTCACGGTATAGGTGCCGCGGCAACCGGGAACTGCGGCCTCCGCTGCGGCAATGGCCTGCTCCACCATCCGGACCACGGCCGCGGTGTCGGTCGGCGGGGTCAGGCGCATGTCGACCCAGACCTTGGCATGGTCTGGCACCACATAGGGACGATAGCCGCCCTCGATCTGCCCAAACGTAATGGTCGAGGGTCCCAACTCACTGTGTGCGGGCAGCGCCGCAAACGCGCGGCGAAGCGAGCATACGGCCTCGGCCATGGCGGCGACGGCATCCGCGCCCTTCCAGGGCTGGCTCGCATGCGCCGTCACGCCAGCCATTTCAATCTCGAACCACGTACGCCCCTTGTGCGCCACCTGGATCTGTCCGTCGGTGGGCTCGGTGTCCAGCACCCATTCACGCGAGCCGACCCAGTCAGCATCGATCGCGGCTTCTGAGCCGCGCATAAAATCTTCCTCGTCGACCGAGCAGATGAGCGAAAAGCCGTGGCGGGGCAGCGCGCCATCCGCCACCACGCGCTCGAGCGTATGGACCAGTGCGGCAATGGCGCAAGCCAGTCCGCCCTTCATGTCGCAGGCGCCGCGGCCATAGAGTTTGTTGTTGCGCACAACCGCCCCGAGCGGCGGCGTGTCCGCGTCCCAGCCATCGCCCAAGGTTACGGTATCCATATGGCAGATATAGACGAGTCGCGGCTCGTCGCTTTGGCCCGGCACGGTGACCATGAGGTTGCGGCGCCCGGGGAGTACTTCGAGCTCCGCAATTTGCACGGCATGGAGCACCGGATGGCTCAGCTGCGCCAACCGTTCCTCAACCAACGCTTTGATATAGCGCTCAATTTCGTCCTCATACGCACCTGGGTCGGAACTGTCGATCCGCATGAGTCTTTGCGTAAGCCGCCAAGCAAAATCTGTATCAACCATAGGCACCTCACAGATAGTTAGGTCAACATACAGATTGTATGCCAAGAAGCGGCTCGGTGCATTTAATGGAGGGCTCACAAAAACGGGGACGCCTCTCGTGCGAAAGGCGCCCCCGCGGGCATTCAATGTCAGCGACGGGCAGGCCACATGGGGAACTGCCCGTCAGATCAGCCGGCGCTATTTGATCACGCGCACGCGATACATCGACGGAATCTGCTTGAGCGCCTCGATGGTGCTGCTGTCCAGGTGCTCGTCGGTGTCGAACATGGTGTAGGCGTTCTCGCCGGCGGACTCGTTGGTCATACGCTGCACGTTGGCGTTGTCCTTGGCCAGGATGGCCGTGATCTGGCCGATCATGTTGGGCACGTTGGCGTGCAGGCAGGCAATGCGGCTTGCGGCGCGCGCCTTGCCCATGCTGCAGGCGGGGTAGTTGACGCTGTGCGCGATGTTGCCGTTCTCCAGGTAATCCTTGAGCTCGCTGATGGCCATGTCTGCGCAGTTGGCCTCGGCCTCGCCGGTGCCGGCGCCCGAGTGCGTGGTGATAAACGTATTGGGCATCTTGACGGTCTTGGGAGTGGCAAAGTCGCAGCTAAACCAGCTGAGCTTGCCTGCACGCAGGGCGGCGTCGACGGCGTCCTCGTCAATGATGGTCTCGCGTGCGTAGTTGATGAGCACGGCGTCCGGTGCCAGCAGGTTAATCTGCTCGGTGCTGATCATGCCGATGGTGTCGGCCTTGCTGGGCACGTGCACGGTGAGGTAGTCGCAGCCGCGGCAGAGATCCTCGAGCGTGCCCACGCGCTGCACCTCGCGGCTCAGCACCCACGCGTGCTCAACGGAAATGAACGGATCGTAGCCATAGACGTCCATGCCCAGATCGACGCAGGCGTTGGCGACCTTGGAGCCCACGTTGCCCAGGCCGATGACACCGATGCGCTTGCCCTTGAGCTCGCGGCCCACAAAGGCCTTCTTGGCCTTTTCGGCATCGACCTGAATCTCGGGGTCGTCGGCGTTGTCACGCACCCAGTTCATTGATTGCACCACGCCGCGGCTCGAGAGCACCAGCATGCCTAGGACGAGCTCCTTAACGGCGTTGCTGTTGGCGCCGGGGGAGTTAAAGACGACGACGCCCTTCTTGGCGTACTCCTCGACGGGGATGTTGTTGACGCCGGCGCCGCAGCGGGCGATGGCGCGGATGCCCTCGGGCAGCTCGTAGCCGTGCAGGTCGGTCGAGCGCATCAGAATGGCGTCGGCCTCTTCGGCGGTGCTCACAAACTCGTAGCCCTCACCAAACTCGACCTTGCCGTCCTTGGTAATGTCATCGATGGTTTTAATCTTGCGCATGGAAAACTCCTTAGCGGGTTTGTTAAAACAAGTGGTTTGAATTCGCTGGTCGGCCCGCGCGTTGCGGGCTAGTTAGATCGCGGGCTCAAACTATGCTGCGCTTCGAAGTCCTTCATGTACGAGGCCAGTGCCTGCACGTCCTCCATGGTGACGGCGTTGTACACGCTGGCGCGCATGCCGCCGACGAGGCGATGGCCCTTGACGTTTTGGATCTGGTGCCCGGCCGCGCCTGCGACAAAGGCCGCGTCGAGTTCGGCATCGCCGGTGCGGAAGGTGACGTTGGCGATGGAGCGGCTGTCGGCCTGCGCGGTGCCGTGGAACAGCTCGCTGTGCTCGAGCAGGCCGTAGAGCAGGTTGGCCTTGGCCCAGTTTCGCTCGGCCATGGCTGCAGGTCCGCCGGTTTGCTCGACCCAGTGGAACACCTTGCCGCACACGTAGATGCCAAAGGTGTTGGGCGTGTTGAGCATGGAGCCCTTGGCGGCCTGGGTCTTAAGGTCCATGTACTGCGGCGTCTGCGCAAAGGCGGGGCCGTCGGCGATGAGGTCGTCGCGCACGATGACCACAGTCACGCCCGCGGCGCCGGCGTTTTTCTGAGCGCCGGCGTAGATGAGCCCGTAGCGTTCGACGTCGAGCGGATGCGACAAAAAGCTGCTCGAGACATCGGCGACCAGCGGTACGTCGCCGCAGTTGGGCAGCTCGTGGTACATGGTGCCAAAGATGGTGTTGTTCTGGCAGATGTAGACGTAGTCGAGCCCGTCGCCTGCGGCCTCGGCGGCAATGCGCGCGTTGATGTCGGCCATGGTGGGTATGCGGTCGAAATTGGTGTCCTCGGAGCTCGCGAGCAGCACGGCCTCGCCGTACTTGGCGGCCTCCTTGTATGCCTTGTTGGCAAAGTTGCCGGTCACGATGTAGCCGGCGCGGCCGCGGTGCATGAGGTTCATGGGGATGCCCGCAAACTGCAGCGTGGCGCCGCCCTGCAAAAACAGGACGCGGTAGTTGTCGGGGATGCTCAGCAGACGACGCAGGGCTGCCTCGGCGTCGTCGATAATCTGCTGGTACATGCTAGATCGATGGCTCATCTCGAGCACGGACATGCCACAACCGCGGTAGTCCATCATCTCGTCGGCGATCTCGGCGAGCACGCTGGTAGGCAGCGCGGCCGGGCCAGCTGAGAAGTTGTGCACACGTGCCATCTTCTAGTTCCCCCTCGTAGTCGTTTGAACGTTCGGGATACTTTAGCACAGTGGAGCGCCAGGCGCGACCGCATCACGGTAAAACTCGACTGCGCCGCTATGATTTACAGGATGGTTACATGGGGAAGGGGTGCTTTACTCCTCAGGCAAATCCAAATCTGCGAGCGAAGGCATGAGGCTTTCTAGGCGCTTGATCTCTTCGTCGCAAATTAGCTACCTCCTGCCCGCTACGACGCGAGCGTGGCGATGACGGCTTCGTCGCCGGCGTATATTAGGGTGTTGCCGTCGGGGATGATCGTTTGGCCTTCGCGCTTGAGCATCACCACAATAAACGGATGCTTGCCTTGCGGCACATCGCGCAGGCGCTGGCCGGCCAGGCGACCGTGGGGCGTCACGGTGACCTCGCGCAGCGTAACCTCGGCACGTTCTTCAAACGTCGGCGCTGCCATGACCAGAAGGTCGCCTTCCTCAATTACAGTATCGCCGTTGGGCAGCACCGGGTGCGCGCCATCGCGCAGCACCAGGACCACGAGCATGTCTGTGGCGCTGCCAATGTCGGCGAGCGAGCGACCGGCAAACGGATGTCCAGCGCCTACCTTGAGCTTGACGAACGACATGCCGTCCTCGTCGCGGTAGTCGTTAAAAGTGCGGCGCACATCGCCTTCCGCATCGATCATATCGAGCTTCTTGGCCACCGCCGGCAGCAGCGAGCCCTGCACCACAATGCTCGACACGGCAATCACAAACACCAGGTCAAATAGGTCGTGTCCGCCGGGAACGCCGGCCACCACGGCAAAGAGACTAAAGACGACCGAAGCTGCTCCGCGCAGGCCAGCCCAGCTTACGAGCGCGACCTGGCGGGGGTTCGTCTTAAAGGGCGCCAGGAGCACGCCGACGGCGATGGGGCGGCTCACGAAGAGCATAAACGCCATGAGCGCCAGGCCCGGCAGCAGCATCTGCGGCAGGCGCGCGGGCGTCACGAGCAGGCCGAGCAAGAAGAAGATCGTCATCTCTGCCATCTCGGTGAGGGTGTCAAAGAAGTGCGCCATCTCGACTTTGCCGGTGATGTCACTGGCGCCCAGCACAATGCCGGCCAGGTATACAGCCAAAAAGCCGTTGCCGCCCAGATAGCTTGGTAGCGCGTAGGCGACGATCGCCACGGCGAACAAAAAGATGGTCTGCGCGCCCTCGGCCGTTGCGTGCGCGCGTTCAATCAGGCGGCCCGCCGCCCAGCCGATGGCGAGGCCCAGGCCCACGCCCAGGATAATCTGCTTGGCCAGCAGCACGGGGATGTTAATGTCGCCGTCGGCCGCGAGTGTGGCGAGCACGGCGGTGAGCATGTAGGCGACGGGATCGTTGGAGCCCGATTCGACCTCGAGCAGCGAGTCGGTGCCGCCCCTCAGCGACAGGCTGTGCTCGCGCAGAACACTAAAGACGCTGGCCGCGTCGGTGGATGCCACGACCGAGCCCAGCAGCAGGCCGCCGATCCAGTCGAAGCCCAGCACAAAGTGGGCGAACACGCCGGTGATGCCTGCGGTGATGACGACGCCGAGCGTGCTCAGCAGCACCGCCGGCGCGGCGACGGGCTTGGCGCGGTCGATATTGGTGTTAAAGCCGCCGTAGAACATGATGAACAGCAGCGCCGTGCTGCAGACGGTTTCGGTGAGCGCATAGTCGCTAAAGTCGATATGCGCCGGGCCGTTGACGCCCAACAGCATGCCGAGTGCGATAAAGATAAGCAGGGTGGGGAAGGGGAGCTTTTTGCCGACGGGTTTGATGGTCAGACACAGAATGATGACGAGGCCGATAAAGAGAAGGATCTGGTTCATGGATGGTGTCCGCTCCTGGTTGGTTGGCGTGGCACGGTCAGTTGCCTGCGGTTATTTGTACCCAAAGATGGTGGGTTTATGGGGTTGGATTGCGGGCGTGCGCGATATCGTCATAGACGGCTGCCGTCTTTGCCTCTGCTCGGAAACCCTTTCCAGCTTTATTGCAACGGAGTACAATGGGTAACGTTTAAGTTCAACTTGAAGTTTTAGTTGCGGCGCCGGGCTTCGGCCGCAATGCAAGGAGAGGCGTACCATGGCGATCTATGTGACATCTGATGCTCACGGGCACGTGCGTGCGCTTGACGAGGCCCTGTCTAAGATCTCGTTGACGTCCGACGACACGCTGTACGTGCTGGGCGACATGATCGATCGCGGGCCCGATCCGGTCGGCGTTATTAAGCTCGTGCGCTCGCTGCCCAACGCCCACGTGCTCAAGGGTAATCACGAGCAGATCATGCTCGATGCCATCATTGGTCAGGATCCGCTCGATGCCGAGACCTGGGATATCAACGGTGGCTGGACGACGCGCGAGCAGCTCAACGACATGGAATTTGAGGCATACGAGGAGCTCGTGCGATGGATGGCCGCGCTGCCGCTCTACGCGGTGGTCGAGACTGCCGAGCGGCCGTACCTGCTGGTGCACGCCGGCATTCAGACCGAGGCGGCGCGCGCGTTTTTGCTTGAGCATGGCGTCGATTGTGCCGATGGCGTTGGAGCGGTGGGTGCCGATCGCGAGCTGCTGCAGCAGATGCTCGCGGTACAGTCGTCCGATGACCTGCTGTGGATTCGTCACGGCTATTGGGATGTGCCGACCGGGCTGCTTTCTACCGAGGGTAAGGGCCCGGTCGTTGTGAGCGGTCACACGCCAACGGTGTCGCTCGGGCGTTATTGCGAGGTCGGTGGTCTTGCGGGGCTCGACGAGGAGTCGGGCCGCGGGCAGATCGTGCGCCTGGGCGGCGAGGATGCCGCCGGTGTGCCCGATCGCATCGACATCGACTGCGCTGCCGCCACCGGCTCCGAGTTCGGTCGCGTGGGCATCCTGCGGCTCGATGATGGGGCGGAGTTCTACGCGAACATCAACCCGGGCGAATAATCGGTGCAAGGGGTAGCTAATATGGGACTGTCTCTTATACACATCTGACGCTGCCGACGAAGCTA
>CABSMQ010000055.1:0-13644 GCA_902478965.1 uncultured Collinsella sp.
AAACAATTGCAGCGTTTTTGCATGGGGGAGTGATGGTATGACGCTACTGTATTTCCTTACCCTGTTTCCGCTGGTACCGGCGCTGGGCATGCTGTTCGCGCGCGGCGACCGCGCCCGCGATGCGGTGGGGCTCATAGGCTCCGGCATTATTATGGCGGTGACAGTTGTAGTCGCCGTCATGTTTTTTGGCACGGGTCCGCAGAGCTTTGAGGTTGCCCCCGGCACCTCGCATGTGCTCTCGATCATCAGTTCCGTTATCGACGTCATCCTATGCGCCGTCATCCTGTACAACGCGTACGAATATAGGAACGCGCTCACCACGGTGCTCGGCATAGTCCAGCTGGTGGGCTCGCTCGCCTTTGCAGCCATGACGCTGCCCGCGGCCGAAGCCGTCACGGCGACGCCGCTCTACCTGGACTACATGAGTGTGATCATGGTCCTCGCCGTCGGTATCGTCGGCAGCCTCATCTGCGTGTATGCCCTGGGCTACATGAAGGACTTCCAGGCCCATGACGAGCACGAGGCCGCGCTGCGCGGGCAGACCGCGCCCGATCGACGCCCGCAGTTCCTGGCGCTCATGTTCCTGTTCCTCTCGGCCATGTTCGTCATCGTGACGAGCGACAACCTTGAGTGGCTGTTCTGCGGCTGGGAAATCACCACCGTGTGCTCGTTCCTTATGATTGGCTACACGCGCACGCCCGAGGCCATCAAGAACGCCTTTACCCAGATCATCCTTAACATGCTGGGCGGTATCGCGTTTTTGGCGGGCCTTATGTTCTTGCACGTGAACGGCATGCCGCTGACCATCTCGGGAATGATCGAGCTTTCCGGTGCCGGAACCGCGCAATCCGCGCTGCTGGTGATGCCGGTCGTTCTGTTGTCGCTCGCCGCACTCACCAAGGCCGCACAGATGCCGTTCCACACTTGGCTGTTGGGTGCCATGGTTGCCCCCACGCCCACGAGCGCCCTGCTGCACTCGTCAACCATGGTCAAAGCCGGCGTGTTCCTGATGGTCAAGCTGAGCCCGCTCTATGCCATCTATCCCGTGACCGGCTTTATGGTCACGAGTGTGGGTGCCATCACGTTTTTGCTCGCTGCCCTCATGGCCATCTCGCAGAGCAACGCCAAACGAGTGCTCGCGTACTCCACCATTTCCAACTTGGGCCTTATCAGCGCCTGCCTGGGCGTCGGCGCGCCCGAGGCCGTGTGGGCCGCGATCTTCCTGATCCTGTTCCATACGGTGGCCAAGTCGCTGCTGTTCCTGTGCGTGGGCACGGCCGAGCATCATATCGGCAGCCGCAATATCGAGGACATGGACGGTATGTTCAGCCGCATGCCGCACCTGACGCGCCTGATGATGCTGGGCATTATGGGTATGTTCGTGGCGCCGTTTGGCATGCTCGTGTCCAAGTGGGGCGCCCTGGTGGCGTTTGCGCAGACCGGCAACGTGCTCATGATCATGGTGCTTGCCTTTGGCTCGGCCGCGACGTTCTTCTTCTGGGGTAAATGGCTTGCCAAGCTTTCGGGCGTTGACCCCACGGCTCAAAACGTTGAGGTCAATGTCCATAAGACCGAATGGATGGCCCTCAACACCATCGCCGCGCTGCTGATTCTGTGCTGCGTGGCGTTCCCGGTTATCTCGAGCGGTCTGGTGTCGCCTTACTTGGCCATGGTGTTTGGCCGCGTGCCGTACGTTATCGGCAAGGACGCCATGTATCTGATGGTGGTTATCGTGGCGTTTATCGCCGTGGTGCTGCTGACTTCATTCCGCGTGAGCAACAAACCGCACGTAAACGTATATCTTTCGGGCGTGGGAACCGACAATTACCGCCATTTCCGCGGCTCGATGGGACACGAGGTGAAGGCCGAAAAGCGCAATTGGTACTCGGAGGACGCCCTTGGCGAGAAGCGTATTGGCCCCGCGGGTAGCGTCGTGTGTTGCAGCATTATCTTGTTTGCGCTGCTGTGTTGCGCGTGGATTGGGCCCGAGCGGCTTGCCATGAGCGCGCCCTCGGTGCTGCGCGGCAAGTATTTTGAAGGTTCGGGCGTCGTGGGCATTTTTATTGGCACCGTGGCATTTGCCTTGCTGGCGCCGCTTGTGGGCGGCCTGATCGACGGCGTTGACCGCAAACTTTCGGCCCGCATGCAGGGCCGCGTGGGCCCCTGCCTGCTGCAGCCCTTCTACGACGTTGCCAAGCTGCTGCGCAAGGCCCCCGCCAGCGTAAACACCATGGACGATACCTACATGGCGTGTGCGCTCATCTTTACCGTCGTGGGCGGCGGCATCTTTGTGTCGGGTTCCAACACGCTGTTGTGCGCCTTTATGGTTACGCTCGCCGCGATCTTTGTGGTGCTGGCGTCCGCCTCGACGCAAAGTCCGTTTGCCCAGGTTGGCGCCGACCGTGAGTTGCTGCAGGTTATGAGCTACGAGCCCGCCGTTCTGCTGATGAGCGTGGGCCTGTACCTTGCCACCGATAGCTTCGACTCTATCGCCGTGACGGGGCAGTCGGCCCCCATCATCGTGTACAGCGCGCCCATCTTCCTCGCGCTGCTCGCGGTGCTTACCATCAAGCTGCGCAAGTCGCCGTTTGACCTTTCGTACTCGCATCATGCGCATCAGGAGATCGTCCAGGGCGTCGCCACCGAGATGAGCGGCGGCACGCTGGCCAAGATGACCCTTATGCACTGGTGCGAGACCGTGCTGTTTTTGATGTGGGTGGGCATGTTCTTTGTTTGGGACAACCCGGTGAGCTGGGTGGTCGCCCTGGTCGTGATGGCTGCGACGTATTTTGTCGAGGTGCTGATCGACAACACCTTCGCACGCAGCACCTGGCGCAGCTGCTTTAGGCTCGGATGGGGCGTGGCGCTGGTGTTTGGCCTACTCAACCTTATGCCCATCCTCGTCGACGTGTTTATTTAGGAGGCGGCATCCATGGATCATAAAATGTCGCGCTCGCCGTGGGTTATTCATTACGACGGCTCGAGCTGCAACGGATGCGATATCGAGGTGCTGGCCTCGCTCACGCCGCTGTTCGATGCGGAGCGCTTTGGCGTGGTCAACACCGGCAACCCCAAGCATGCGGATATCTTTTTGGTGACGGGGTCGGTCAATGCCCAGAACCTGCCTGTCGTGCGCCAGATCTACAACCAGATGCTCGAGCCCAAGTGCGTGGTGGCGTGCGGCATCTGCGCGTGTTCGGGTGGCGTGTTCCGCGACGCCTACAACGTGATCGGTGGCGTGGACCGCGCGATTCCCGTGGACGTGTACGCGCCCGGGTGCGCCATTCGCCCCGAGACCGTGATCGATGCCATTGTGGAGGCGTGCGGCATCCTGGATCAGAAGGAGGCCGTGATGCGTGCTGGCGGTGGCCCGCTTACCGTGGGCGGTGCTGCTACCTGGGATGGCGGCGTTGAGCTGGGCGAGGACGGATTTGTGGCTGCGGGGGCCGGGGCTGACGGTGCCGGTGACGCGCCTGCCGGGAAGCCCGCCGCGCCCGTCGCTGGCGACGCATCTGCTGAGACGCCCGCCGCTGCAAAGGAGGCCGAGTAATGCAAAAGGCTATCTATACCACCGTCGGGATCGACGAGCTCCTGTCGCATGTCCAGGCGCTCAAGGGCGTCGGCGCGCGCTTTGTGCAAATGCATGCCGAGCGCAACGTCGACGACGGCACGTATCGCCTGGTCTATACGTTTATCAACGTTCGTGCTGCACAGGAGCAGATCGCTCAGGATGGCAGCTATGCGATCGAGAACCTGGTGGTCGAGGGCATCGACCAGTACCAGGAGATTCCGTCCATCAGCTCGTATTATCCGGCGGTATTCCCGTTTGAGAACGAGGCGCACGACCTGTTTGGGCTTGCCATTACCGATATGCAGATCGACTTTAAGGGCTTTTTCTACCAGGTCTCGACTGCCGAGCCCATGAGCGTTATCACACCCGAGGTGAAGGCCGCGCGCGAGAAAGCCATGAAGGTCCGTGCCGCCGCAGAGGCCAAGGCGCGCAAGGCTGCGGCCGAGAAGGCCGCTGCCGCTGTTGCTGCGGGGGAGGGCGCCGCAGGCGCCGGCGATGCTGCGGGCGCTGCCGTCGCCCAGTCCGCTGCGGCTACCGGCTCCGATGCTCAGCACGATGAAGCTGCTGCCAAGGCCGCACTTAAGGCTGCCGAGATGGAGGCAAAGCTCGCCGCCATGGATCCCGAGAAAGCGGCCAAGGTCCGCGCGGCGCTTGCTGCCAAGGCCGCCCGCGACAAGCAGAAAAAGGAGGCGTAAGGTCCATGGCACATCGCTCCGTTATTCCGTTTGGCCCGCAACACCCGGTGCTGCCCGAGCCGCTTCATCTGGACCTGGTGATCGAGGACGACCGCGTCATCGAGGCAATTCCGCAGATCGGCTTTGTGCACCGCGGACTCGAGAAGCTCACCGAAAAGCGCGATATGCATCAGTTTGGCTACATCGCCGAGCGCATCTGCGGCATTTGCGCCGTGGGTCACAGCTGCGGCTATGCCAGCGCCTGCGAGCGCATGCTCGACATCGAGGTGCCCGGCCGCGTGCAGTATATCCGCACCATTTTGCACGAGCTTTCGCGCATTCACTCGCATCTGCTGTGGCTGGGCCTGCTCGCCGACGCCTTTGGTTTTGAGGCGCTGTTCTATCGGTCGTGGACCCTGCGCGAGCAGATTCTCAAGATCTTTGAGAGCACTTGCGGCGGGCGCGTGATTCTGTCGATTAACGAGATCGGCGGCCTTAAGCACGATATCGAGGACTCCGAGCTGGCGGGCATTGTCCAGACGCTCGATGCCATGCGTCCTGACTACGAGGCCCTGGTGCATACGTTTTTGGACGACGACAGCTGCGGCGAGCGCCTGCATGGCGTGGGCGTGATCAGCAAGAAAGACGCGCTGGATCTGTCGATGGTCGGTCCGTTTGGGCGCGCCTCGGGCGTGGATTACGACGTGCGCATGTTTGGCGACGGTGCCTATGCAGGCCTGGCAGCATTTGAGCCCATCGTTGCTACCGACGGCGACTGCTATGCCCGCTGTCAGGTGCGCTGTGCCGAGGTCACGCAGGCCATGGACATCATCAAGGAGCTTGTGGGCAAGATCCCGCACGACGGTATCGGCGGGCGCACCAAGCTCACGCCGGCCGACGGCGCGCGCGGCGAGGTTGTGATTGAGCAGCCGCGCGGCGAGGCGTACTACTATGTGCGCGGTAACGGCACCAAGAATCTGGACCGTTTTCGCGTGCGAACGCCGACGTCGCAAAACCTGGCGGGTCTGACACATGCGCTGCAGGGCGTGCTCCTTGCCAACGTTCCTATGATTATCCTGACCATCGACCCCTGCATTAGCTGCACGGAAAGGTAGGCGCGGCATGAGTTTACTGACATTTGCCAAGACGGCCTTGGGCTCTATGGTCAAGCAGCCGGTCACGGTGTGCTATCCGCAGGAGAAACTGACGACGCCCGAGTGCTTGCGCGGACATATCGTTAACGACATGGACGTGTGCATTTGCTGCGGCATGTGCGCGCGTCGCTGCCCGGCGGGCGCGCTCGCGGTCGATCGCAAGGGCGGTACCTGGTCGATCGATCCGTATGCCTGCGTGGTATGCGGCGAGTGTATCGAAAGCTGTCCCAAACACTGCCTGACTATGGACACCGCCCGCACCCCAGTCGCAGCGAACAAGACTCCCACGGTAGAAACTAAGTCGGAGTAGCGCTGGAATAGAGCTGGAATAGGGGCCGGTGGGGCAAAATTGCCCCACCGGCCCCGCGCGTGAACTCGCGGTTGGGCCGCTACGAACAAAACTATGCCGGATTACGGGGCTGGATAGCGGACCCTCGGCCATACCGAAAATCGCAAAAACAAAACCGCAGGTAGATTGCTTGCTGTTTTCCAAAAATAGGGGGCATGGATGAGGGCTTCGACTTTAGCCCCGTAATTCGGCATAGTTTTGAAATGACACCATATCCGTAACAGCCCTTGATCTCCCGTGGACAGAGGGAATCGGGTCATTTTTGCCTGATGGCTCCGAGTCGCACCCGTTTTCCTGCGAAAACGCCGTGTCTCAACTTTGGTGAGACATTTGTCTCACGCCCAAAACCGAATCTGGAACATGTGTCACCTGCCCTAATTGTGTCTCATTTCGTAACTTTAGGCTGTTGCAAGGTCTGAGACCGCGAGAAGGGAGACGCGATGAGTAAGTACACGAGGGGTCTCTTGGCGGTGATACTGGCCGTGGTGCTGGTGTTGCCGGCTGCAGCATTTGCCATGCTGCCCGAGGCCAACGCCAGGTCCAGCACCGGAATGGACGGACCGAACAAGGTCGTCGACTACGACACCAGCGACCACTGGAAGTACTGGGCCGGCGGCTATGACGGCAAGGAAACTACAACTCAAAACGTCGGCCGAATCTGGACCGACAAGACGGTCAAGGCAGTCAAGGACGGAGAGTCGGATTTCCTGACCACGCTGTCTGCCATCTCTTCGACATCCGATACGACGATTTCCGGCAAACCGCTCGACATCGTGATGGTGCTGGATGCTTCCGGCTCGATGGATAAGACTATGAGTGCAAGCGACGGTACCAAGCGTATCACTGCGCTGAAGAAGGCCGCCAATAGCTTTATTGACACTATCGCAACGCAAAACGAAAGCATTACAGATCCGTCCAAGCAGCATAAGGTTGCCATCGTTAAGTTTGCGGGCACAAAGTCCACTGCGGTCGGCAACAGTAAGGATAGAAACGGCTACAACTACTCGCAGATCATGAGGGGGCTGACGTTCTGCGAGGGCGATGGCGCGGAGAGCCTTAAGAGTACGGTCAACTCCATCAGCCCTGCTGGCGCCACGCAGGCCGACTATGGCTTGGAGTTGGCTGAGGGCATTTCGTCTAAACGCGCGGACGCCAAGAAGATCGTCGTCTTCTTCACCGATGGCTCACCTACGAGTTCTAATGGTTTCGAGCCCGAGGTCGCTAAGGATGCCATCAATACCGCCAAGACTATAAAGAGCGGCGGGGCGACCATTTACACCATCGGAATCTTCAGCGGCGCAAAGCCGAGTGACAATCCAACAAACAATGACACGAGCAACGCGAACAAGTTTATGCATGCCGTGTCGAGCAACTACCCGAATGCTTCATCGTCCGTTAGCTATGGCTTTTTTGGAACGGTTGACTGGAGCGTTAATTTCGGCGACCCCGTTGCCGATGCCAGCTACTACAAGTCGGCAACCAGCGCCTCTGAGCTCGAGAAAATCTTCGAAGAGATCTCGGGAAGCATTATCCAAACTGGTTACCCGACAGAAGTTCACAGCGGTTATGGCGAGCATAAGTCCGGCTACATCACGTTTACCGATGAGCTGGGCGACTTTATGCAGGTCGACGACTTTACGTCTGTCGTGTACAACGGCGAGACGTTTACCAACCCGGCAAAGAGTACCAAGGGCAATGTCGACACCTATTCATTTACTGGTGCGGCTGCGAACCTGGTCATCACCGTTCAGCGTGCCGAAAAGGGTAAGCCCCAGTCCGGCGATATCGTAACGGTTAAGATTCCTGCGTCGCTGATTCCGCTGCGCCACTTTAAGATCACCGACGGCGTGCTTACGGTCGATGATACTGAGCCCGTTCAGGTGAGCTACACCTCAAGCGTTAAGAAAGACGCGCTCGATAACCTGTTTACACCCGAGCAGGTAGTGGGGCTTGAGGATTACATTAAGAGCAATACGACCACCGCGGAGAACGGTTCCAAGACCGTGAACTTCTACGCGAACAAGTGGAATGGCGGCACGCTGGGCGATACGATTGCGAACTTTGAGCCCGCCGATTCCAACCGTTATTACTATTTCCAGAAGCAGACTCCCATTTATGTGGATAAGAACTGCACAACGCCTGCGACGGGCTCGCTGGCTGCCGAGGGCATCTATTACTACAAGGATGAGTTCGAGGCGAAAGGCACAGACAGTAAGGTCGAGCCCCGCACAGCTATTATTGAGTTTACCGGTGGACATGCCGCGCAGTTTGAGGGCGCAATCGTGCGCGATGCGAGCGGCAACCTGTCGTTTAGTGAGGGAACCGCGCGACCGGCCTTTATTGACGAACTTCATACCACCAAGGAACTCGTGGGCGGCAACCCTACTGGTACCGCGGCCGACGTGCTCAATCCCAAGTGGAATAACACGTCTGCCAAGTCGGACGCCACGGAGGTTGACGTTCACCTGGGCAACAACGGCAAGATCAGCTTTAACGTGACGCCGGCAACGGTGGATACCAAGACGAGCTTTGGCCTGACCAAGGTGCTCGAGGGTCGCGAGTGGACGGATACGGACAAGTTTAAGTTTGAGCTCTCCGCGACGTCCGAGAATGACGCCCCGATGCCCGCACCCGCGACCGCGACTGTGACCAAGGCGAACCTGGATGACAAGGGCAAGGCGGCCATTAACTTTGGCGAGATCACCTGCAACAAGCCGGGCGAGTACACCTATGAGGTCCGCGAGGTCAAGGGCGGCGCCGGTGGCATCACCTACAGCAAGAACGTTGCCACGTTCAAGGTGACCGTGGCGGTTAAGGCCACGGGTGGGCTTAAGGCTGACGTTGAAAAGATCTCGGGCGAGACCGAGTTCAAGAACACCTATAGCGCCAAGACGGAAACCTCGCTGACTCTTGAGGCAACCAAGAAGCTCACGGGGCGCCCGATGGCCGATGACGAATTTAAGTTTGCGCTGAGCTATGCGGAGCACGACGAGGTTCTGCTGGATGCAACCAACAAGGGCGGCAAGGTTGAGTTCGGTCCGCTGACGTATACGACCGAGTCGCTTGCCAAGCTGGTCGAGGAAGAGAAGGCGTCGTTTGACGATAGCTCAGACAAGCCCACGTGGACCATTCGCTACACTGCTGCCGAGCAGACCGGCAAGCTGCCTGCGGGCGTGAGCGCTGCCGTGTCGGCAATTGACGCATATGTAACCGTTGTCGACAACGGCGATGGTACCCTGACGGCGACGGCTGACTACGGAGACGCCGGCAACGAGTTCGTGAACGCCTACACTGCCGCGCCTGCCGAGGCATCGCTTGTTGGCAAGAAGAATCTGCAGGTTCCTGATGGCCTGACCCCGGCTGACATTACCGGCAAGTTCACCTTTACCGTGACCGGTGAAGAGGGCGCACCCATGCCCGCGAACGCGAGCGTGACCAATGATGCCAAGGGCAAGGTCGACTTTGGCAAGATTACCTTTACGCTCGACGACCTTAACAAGGCCCTGGGCGAGAAGCCCGAGAAGCGCGAGCATACCTTTACCTACACCGTGACCGAGTCCGGCGAGGTCGCTGGCGTGACCAACGACGCCAAGCTGTCGCGCGAGGTTTCCTTCACCGTGACCGATGACAGCAAGGGCAAACTGAGCGTGTCCCGCAACCCGGATGGCAACGCAGCCTTTACGTTCACCAATACCTATAACGTGACGCCTGTCGAGACGAGCGTCACCGACCAGATCACCGCGACCAAGGTCCTGACCGGCCGCGACATGGCTGAGGGCGAGTTCTCCTTCGAGCTCGTCGAGGGCGAGGGCAAGGACGCCAAGGTCGTCGCCACCGGCAAGAACGCCGCCGATGGCAAGATCACGATGAGCACCATCGAGTACACCAAGGCCGGAACGCAAACCTATACGCTGCGCGAGGTCAAGGGCAACGCCGGCGGTATCACCTACAGCGATGCCAAGTTCACCATCGAGACCACCATCACGGACAGCGGCGACGGTACGCTCAGCGCCACGCATGTTCTGAAGGACGTCAAGGTTGCCGAGTTCAAGAACTCCTACAACGTGACCCCCAAGAGCTCCAGCGTCACCGAGCAGATCACCGCGGACAAGGTCCTGGACGGGCGCGACCTCAAGGCTGGCGAGTTCCGTTTCGAGCTCGTCGAGGGCAATAACGTGGTCGCCACCGGTACCAACAATGCCGACGGCAAGATCGTAATGGATCCTGTCACCTACACTGCGGCTGGCGAGCACACCTACATACTGCGCGAGACCAAGGCCGGCACCACCGAAAATGGCATTACTTACAGCACCGCTGAGTACACTATTGTGACCACCGTCAAGGATAACAACGATGGCACCCTCAGCGTGGAGCACAAGCTGCAGAATGTTGACAAGGCGACCTTCGAGAACGCCTACACCGTAACCCCCAAGAGCTTCAGTGTTACTGATCAGATCACGGCGACCAAGGTCCTGACCGGGCGCGATCTCAAGGAAGGCGAGTTCTCCTTCGAGCTCGTCGAGGGCAACGATGTTGTTGCCACCGGCAAGAACGATGCCCGCGGCAAGATCAAGATGAGCCCCATCGAGTACACCGCTGCCGGCGAGCACACCTACACGCTGCGCGAGGTCAAGGGCGACGCCGGCAACGGCATCACCTACGATGGCAAGACCTACACCATCGAGACCACCATCACCGACAAGGGCGACGGCACGCTCGTGGCGAAGCATGTCCTGCAGGGCGCCAACGAGGCGAAGTTCAACAACAGCTACAAGCCGAATCCTGACGAGTTCAGCGTCACCGACGAGATCAAGGCGAGCAAGGTCCTGACCGGGCGCGACCTCAAGGAAGGCGAGTTCTCCTTCGAGCTCGTCGAGGGCGACAAGGTCGTCGCCACCGGCAAGAACGCCGCCGACGGCACGATTACGATGAGCCCCGTGAAGTACGACAAGGCCGGAGCGCACACCTACACGCTGCGCGAGGCCAACGGCGGAACCACCAGCAAGGGCGTCAAATACAGTGATGCCAAGTTCACCATCGTGACGACCATCACCGATAACGGCGACGGCACACTCAAGGCCGAGCATGTCCTGAAGGACGCCACGGCTGCGACCTTCAAGAACACCTATAGCGTGACCCCGCTCGATGCAGAGCTCGACTTTGGCCTGAGCAAGGCTGTCGATGGTCGCGCTTGGACGGACTCCGACGAGTTCAGCTTTACCATTACCGCCGCCGAGGGCACCCCGCTGCCCGACCCCGCAACCGTGAGCGTGAGCAAGAAGGACGCGAAGGACGGCATCGCCGCCATCAACTTCGGCAAGATCCGCTACACGGCTGCCGGAACCTACAAGTATGAGATCCGCGAGAACGCGGGCAATGCGGCAGGCATGACGTATGACGGACATGTCGCGACCGCCGAAGTGACCGTGACCGAGAACGGCGAGGGCGTCCTGACCGCCAACGTCACCAAGAAGGAAAGCGGACGTTTTACCAACACGTACCGCACTGAGCTCGATTACGCCGCGGCCGGCGGCCTCAAGCTCAGCAAGAGCCTCTCCGGACGTCCCATGACCGAGGGCCAGTTCACCTTTACCGTGACGCCCGCCGACGAGGCTTCGGCCAACGCACTTGGTCTGCTGCCCGGGGCCAACACTTTCAAATCCCCTGCGACGGCAGAGGCAACGGTCGGTCTGATTGACATTCTGGCGGGCCATGAGGTCAAGTTTACGCAGGCTGACGCCGGCAAGACCTTCAAATATACCGTGGCCGAGAAGAACGACGGCAAGCCCGGCTACACCTACGACAACGCCGAACGCACGGTGACGATCGTTATCGCCGATGACGGCGCCGGTACGCTTACCGCTACCACGACCGTATCTGGCGGACCCGAGGGCACGCACGAGACAATCCACAAGAGCGGCGAGAACAAGGTTGAGAGCGCTCTGGTCCCGTTCGAAAACAGCTATAGCGCATCGACCGATAACCCGGGCGTTTCTGCACAGATTGTCGCCACCAAGACCCTGACCGGCCGTCCGCTGGTTAACGGTGAGTTCTACTTTGGCATCGCCTATGCGGGCGAGACGGAAGCCATCAGTGGCACGCCGGCGTTCAACTATAACGGCCAGGTGAGCTTTGGCACGCTGCATTACGACACCAAGATGCTCGCTGACCTGGTAAGCACCGGACGCGCCATCCGCACCGACACGGATGCCAAGCTCGCGTGGACCATCAACTACACGGCCTTTGAGTACACGAACTTGCTGGCCGACCAGGGCATTACCGCCGCGAAGTCGAGCTTTAGCTTTAAGGTCATCGTCGTCGACAACGGCGACGGTACCCTGACGGCAAAGCCTGACTACGGTGGCGTCGAGCCCGTGTTCGAGAACGTCTACGGCGCCGATGCCGTTGACGCCGCGCTCGCCGGCACCAAGAAGCTCCAGGCTGCCGAGGGCCTGACCCCGGCAGACATCGCGGGCAAGTTCACCTTTACCGTGACCGCTGACGAGGCGGGCGCCCCGATGCCCGAGCGCACGACCGCAACCAATGACGCGGCCGGCAACGTGGACTTTGGCAAGATTCACTTTACGCTCGAGGACCTCAACCGCGCCCTGGGCGTGACGACCGATGCTTCTGACGACGCATCGAGCGATGCCGAAGCCAACGCCGACGAGGCCGAGGTTGACGCCGACGCTGCCGAGACCGATGAGTCCAGCGATGAGTCCGAGCCCGCAGCCCCCACCGCTCCGCGCTCGCATACCTTTACCTACACGGTGGCCGAGTCCGGTAGCGCCCCTGGCGTGACCAACGACGCCAACGCCACGCGCAAGGTTTCCTACACCGTGACTGACGACGGTGCCGGACATCTGAGTGTCGTGCGCAACGGCGACGACGGTGCGGCCTTCACGTTCACCAACACCTACAGCGTGACGCCCACCGATTCTGTCGTGACCGATCAGGTCAAGACGGTTAAGCGTCTGACCGGCCGCGACCTTGCAGCTGGCGAGTTCACGTTTGAGCTGCTCGAGGACGGCGTGACTGTCGCTAGTGGCACCAACGATGCCAACGGCAACGTTACGCTGAGCCCGATCCGCTACGAGGCACCCGGCACGCACACGTACACGCTGCGCGAGGCTTGCCCCAACGCGCTCGGCCTGTACAAGGGCGTCACCTATGACGGCATGACCTACACCGTCGTGACCACCGTCTCCGACAACGGCGATGGCACGCTGGCCGCGACGCACAAGCTCGAGGGAACCACCGAGTCGGCTGGCTTTACCAACAAGTATCACGCCATGCCCACGCAGGTTTCCATCGGCGCCATCAAGGTGCTCGAGGGACGCGAACTCAAGAAGGACGAGTTTAGCTTTAAGCTCGTTGGCGAGGACGCCGAGTCCACCGTCACCAACGATGCCGACGGCAAGATCAGCTTCGACAAGTTCGAGTACGACGAGCCCGGTACGTACGTCTACACCATCAGCGAGGTCAAGGGCGACGAGGCCGGTATGACCTACGACAAGTCCGTCTTTACCGCGACCGTCAACGTGGTCGATGACGGCGAGGGCAATCTCAAGGCGAACGTCGCCTTTGCCAAGGGCGACAAGAGCGTCGAGGGTATCGTGTTCAACAACACGTACAAGAAGCCCGAGACGCCCGTGCCGACGCCCGATCCCGGCACGCCCAAGACCGTGACGAACATCGTCAAGACGGTCAAGGGCTTCCTGCCCACCACGGGTGACCAGCAGGCCGCCGCACTCCTCATGGCGTTTGTCGTCGCCATGTCCGGCGTCGGTGCCCTGATCTGGGGCATCCGTAAGCGCTAGGCAAACTGACAGCGCCCGGGGCCAAGGGCCCCGGGCCGCTGGCGGGGAGCCAAAACATAGCCCCTGTCTCTTATAC
>CABSMQ010000056.1:0-13563 GCA_902478965.1 uncultured Collinsella sp.
ATCTACACTTCTAGCTTCGTCGGCAGCGTCAGATGTGTATAAGAGACAGTCGTACTACGGCGCATGCGTACAGGAGTTTCCGCTCTCCGAAGCGGACGATTTCGACGTGCCCGCCTCCTTCGCCCGCGCGATTGAGGGGCCGGGAGACGTGGCGTACCTCTGCAATCCGAACAACCCGACGGGGCGCCTCGTCGACCCCCGCGTGATCGATGCCGCGGCTTGCCGCTGCGAGCAGGTGGGCGCGCTGCTCGTCGTGGACGAGTGCTTCCTCGGATTTGCGCCCGACTCCCGCGAAAGGAGCGTGGCCGCACGCGCCGCGTGTTCGCGCCATGTGGCCGTGCTCTCCGCGTTTACCAAGCTCTACGGAATGGCGGGATTGCGGTTGGGATATCTGATCAGCGGAAACGCCCAACTCATCGAGGGGATTCGCCGGGCGGGGCAGGCGTGGCCCGTCTCCTCGGTCGCGGAGGCCGCGGGCATCGCCGCCCTGGAAGACGTTGAATACGTCTCGCGCACGCGCGATGTATTGGCGGGCGAGCGAGCGTGGCTTTCCCACGAGCTCTCCTCGCTCGGGCTTTCCGTCGTGCCGTCGGATGCGAACTTCCTTTTAGTCCGCACGCCGGCGAAAGACATTCCCGAACGCCTGTATAAACAGGGGGTTTTGGTCCGCACGTGCGACTCGTTTTCGGTACTGTCCCGTTTCTGGTGCCGCGTCGCCGTGCGCACGCGCAAGGAGAATGCCCGGCTTGCGATGGCGTTCAGCCGCGCGCTTCGGGCGGAAGGTGCATCGGGCGAAGGCGAACCCGACGAACGGGGCGGCGCTTCTTGCAGTGGCGCTATGGCGGGCGCGGATGGCCGAGGCTCGGCGAAGGAGGTCGATACCCGTGGGTAGGGCGAAGCCCATCATGATCCAGGGCACCATGTCGAACGCGGGGAAGAGCCTGCTTGCGGCGGGGCTGTGCCGTGTGCTTTCGCAGGACGGCCTGCGCGTGGCTCCCTTCAAGAGCCAAAACATGGCGCTCAACAGCGGTGTCACGGCCGATGGGCTCGAGATGGGGCGCGCCCAGATCATGCAGGCTGAGGCGTGCGGCATCGCGCCCGACGTGCGCATGAACCCCATCCTGCTCAAGCCCGAAAGCGACCACCGAAGCCAGCTCATCGTGGCCGGCAAGGCGCAGGGAGCCTTCGCTGCGAGGGACTACTTCGCGCGAAAGAAGGCGCTCATGCCGCAGATTTTGGAGGCGTTCGATTCGCTCGCGGAGGAAAACGACGTCATCGTCATCGAAGGCGCCGGCAGCCCCGTCGAAATCAACCTTGCCGAAAACGACATCGTCAACATGGGGCTCGCGCGCGCCGTGTCCTCCCCCGTGCTGCTCGCGGGCGACATCGACCCAGGCGGGGTGTTTGCCCAGCTCTACGGCACGGTCGCGCTCCTTGCGCCCGAGGATCGCGCTCTTTTGCGGGGGCTTGTGGTGAACAAGTTCCGCGGCGATGTGGAAATCCTGCGCCCGGGTTTGGCCCCGCTCGAGAAGATGTGCGGGGTTCCCGTCGTGGGGGTCGTGCCGTATCTTACGCTCGACCTGGACGACGAGGACTCGCTTGCGCCGCGCCTATCTGCCCGCGAGGCGCGCGGCGTCATCGACGTCGCCGTCGTGCGCCTTCCGCATCTGTCGAACTTCACCGACTTCGACCCGCTTTCGCGCGTGCCCGGCGTGGGCGTGCGCTACGTTTCCTCGACGACCGATCTGGGCCGACCCGACCTGGTGGTGCTCCCCGGCTCGAAGACCACGCTCGACGACGCGCGCTGGCTTGCGGCTAGCGGCATCGGAGCCTGTGTACGCGCGCTTTCGGGCGCGGGCACGCCGGTGCTCGGCATATGCGGAGGCTACCAGCTTTTGGGAGACGAGCTTTCCGATCCGCACGGCAGGGAAGGCGCTGGCACCGCGCGCGGGCTCGGGCTCATCCCTGCAAGTACGGTGTTCAAGGAGGAAAAGCGCCTCGCCCAGTCGGAGCTGCGCATCACGGGCGCCCAAGGCGCGTTCTCGGTGTGGAACGGCATGACGGCGCGCGGGTACGAGATTCACGACGGCGAAACGACCGTTTCCTGCGCCTATGCGGGCACGATTGGCGGCAAACCAGAAGGCGCGGCCTGCGGAAACGTGTTCGGAACCTATCTCCACGGCCTGTTCGACGAACCGGGGGTGACGCTCGCCCTCGCGCGCTCGCTCGCGCGCATGCGCGGCCTGCCCGAGAGCGTCGTGGGTGCTGCGGGCGCGGCGTCCGCGGCCGATCACCGTGCGCGCGAGTTCGACCGCCTGGCCGACGTCGTGCGCGGAGCGCTCGACATGGAGTATGTCTACCGCATTATCGAGGAGGGCGTATGATCCACGTGTATCATGGCGACGGCAAAGGCAAGACCACGGCGGCGATGGGCCTCGCCCTTCGCATGCTCGCCGCAGGCCGCCGCGTCGTCGTCGTGCAGTTCCTGAAAGACGGCGAAAGCGGGGAGGCGCGCCTGCTCGCCGAGCATTTCGGCGTGCCCGTGTTCGCGGGGAAGGTGTCGGACAAGTTTACCTGGTCGATGTCGTCGGAAGAACTTGCCGCTACGTGCGAGCTGCACGATGGGAACCTCGCTTCCGCGCTTGCCGAGCTCGAGGGCGCGCAGGAGGGGCTGCTCGTGCTCGACGAGGCGCTCGATGCGCTTTCGAAGGGGCTTGTCGACGAGGCGCTCGTGGACCGCGCGCTCGATATGTCCGCGCGCGGCGTCGAAGTAGCGCTCACCGGGCGCGCGCCTTCCCGCAAGATCGTGGAGAAGGCCGACTACATAACCGAGATGCGGTGCGAGAAACACCCCTACGAGCAGGGGATATGTGCAAGGGAAGGAGTGGAGTACTAGATGGATTCCAAGGAGATGGCGCCCGGCGACATCGAGCGGCGCAGCTTTGAGATCATCACCGAAGAGCTCGGCGGCCGCACGTTCCCGCCGCTCGAAGAGCCCGTCGTGAAGCGCGTCATCCACACCACTGCCGACTTCTCGTACGCCGATTCCCTCGTTTTCACTCATGACGCCGCGCACTGTGCGCTCGACGCACTGCGCGCAGGGGCCACGGTGCTCACCGACACGAACATGGCGCTCGCAGGCATAAGCAAGCGCGCGCTCGCGAAGCTCGGCTGCAAGACCGTGTGCTACATGGCCGACCCTGATGTCGCCGCGGCTGCGCGCGCCGCGGGCACGACTCGCGCCGTTGCGAGCATGGACAAAGCTTGCGGCATCGAGGGTCCGCTCATCGTGGCCGTCGGTAACGCTCCCACAGCACTTCTGCGCCTCGCCGAGCTCATGGACGCGGGGAAGATCGCGCCCGCGCTCGTCGTTGGGGTGCCGGTCGGGTTTGTGAACGTGGTCGAGGCGAAAGAGGAGCTACTCGTGCGACGCGTGCCGGCCATCGTCGCGAGGGGTCGCAAGGGCGGCTCGACCGTGGCGGCCGCCATTATGAACGCGCTGCTCTACCAGATCACGCGCCCAGGCGGCCCGAAGTGACGGCGCCCGCATCCGCGCCGGCGCTGCGCATCTTCGCCGGCACCACCGAGGGCCGCCTTCTGTGCGAATGGGCGAGCGGGGCGGGCATCCCCGCCCGTGCCTACGCGGCAACCGAGTACGGAGGCGAGCTTTTGGGCGAGCTTCCGGGCATCGAGGTGCATGCGAGCAGGCTCGACGAGGCCGACATGGAGCGCGAGCTTTCCGGCGCGCGCGTCGTCGTCGACGCCACGCACCCCTTCGCTACGCTCGCCAGCGGCAACATCCGGGCCGCTTCGCTTGCCGTGGGTGTACGATGTCTGTGCCTTGCGCGTGCGGCCGAGGCGCTGCCCAAAGGCGTCGTGTCGGTCGCGTCGATCGCCTGCGCGGCGCGCTTTCTCTCCGAGAACCCGGGTCGCGCGCTTCTCACGACGGGGAGCAAGGAGCTTGCTCCCTATACGCGCGTCGCCGATTTCTCGGAGCGCTTCTTCGTGCGTGTGCTCCCGCTGCCCGGTGCTATAACGAAGTGCATCGACGCGGGGTTTTCGCCGTCGCACGTCATCGGCATGCAGGGGCCCTTCACCCGCGAGCTCAACGAGGCGATGCTTCGGCAGGTGGGAGCCCAGTGGCTTGTGACCAAGGACTCGGGATCCGTAGGCGGCACGGCCGAGAAGCTTGCCGCCGCGCGCGACGTGGGAGCGCGCTGCATCGTGGTCACCCGTCCCGCCGAGGGAGACGGGGGCCTTTCGCTTCGGGAAGTGGAAGACGCACTCTTACGGGAGTTCGCGCGCTAGGCGCTCGCCGCGCCTGCGCGTCCTCCCGCCCGCGAGGAGGAGCGCCCCGAGCAAGCTCGAGCCGTACAAGACCGTCATCCGCCAATAGCTCGAGGAGGACGCCCGGAACTGGCGCAAGCAGCCCTTCAATAAGTTGCGGTGAAATAGTGTCTGTTTTTGCTGCTAGATAGCATATTCAGTCCCTAATTCACCGCAACTTGTTGGTGGTGGCTTACTGGTAGCGTAGACACTCCACCGGGTCGAGCTTTGCCGCGCGTCGAGCGGGGTAGAAGCCAAAGATTACGCCGATGCCGACGGAGACGGCGAAGGCCAGCAATACCGTGGCGATTGAAAAGCTCGGTGTGATTTGCCCGCTGGCACCGAGCTCGCCAAGAATCCCGGATTCGGAGGCAAACATCGCGAGGCCCCAGGCCAGCAGATAGCCAATCAGGACACCCAGCAGACCGCCGGTGATGCACAATGCCGAAGACTCGGCCAAAAACTGCGCGGTGATATCGCGACGACTGGCGCCCAGGGCACGGCGAATACCGATCTCGCGGATGCGCTCAGTCACGTTGGTGAGCATCATATTCATAATGCCGATACCGCCGACAAGCAGCGAGATGCTGGCGACAGCGCCCATGATGAGCGAGAACGCGCCCATAAAGGAGTTGAGTGCATCGATGGCGCTTTTCATGGATGTCGCCGATACACTGTTGTACTCATCCTCCTCCTCGATGCCCTTCATCGCGCGCACCTTGGACTCGATGGTCTTACAAAGCTCATCCATGTCCGTGCCCTCGGCGGCAAGTGCCGTCACGCTGGGGAATGAAGGATTCTCGTCGCTAAACAGCCCGGAGATGGTTTCGCGTGGCATATACAGCGTGAGCGAGCCCATGGAGTCGCTGCCGCCATCACTCACGCCTACAATCTGCACCTCGCCGTTGGAAACCCTGATGGTTTTCCCCAGCGCATCCTGTTCGTTGCCGTAAAGCTGATCGGCGCCGTTGCGGCTGATGAGCGCCACGCGCGAGCCTGATTGGGACTCGGCCTGGGAATAGGTGCGCCCCGCAACGAGCTTGCTGGCCCCCACGGCGTCGAGCATGTCGCTATCGACACCTTGTGCCATGACGGTATAGCTTTTATCGCCGGTCTTGTACTCGGTATACGCGCTGTCGACAATACCGATCTGCTCTATCTGCGGCACCAGTTTTTGAAGCTTCTCGATGTCCGACTCGGTGAGTTCTTGCGAAGAATAGATTTGCACCATGCGTGCCGCATTGAGGCCCAGGCTGTTGACCAAGCTGTTTTGTATGCCGCCGATGAGCGAAGTCATGGCGATAACCGAGGCGATGCCGATGACAATGCCCAGGATGGTGAGCAGGCTGCGCCCCTTGTTGGCCTCGAGCGAGTGAAGGGCTTCCTGGATGAGATCGCGGGCGCTCATGCCATCTCTCCTTTCGGCGGGTTGGCGGAGGCGGAAATCATGGGCAGGCTATCTACGGCGCTGCGTAGGGTCCGCGGTGCATGTGGAATATACGCGCCGTTGTGAATGCGACCGTCGAGGATGGTCACGGCACGGTCGGCCTCGGCGGCGATGCCGGGGTCATGTGTGATAAGCACGATGGTTTTGCCGCGCTCCTGAAGTCTATGGAAGGTCTCCATTACAAGCGCTCCAGTGGCGGAGTCCAGGTTTCCCGTCGGCTCATCGGCCAGGATGATGGGCGGGTCATTGACGAGGGCGCGTGCGATGGCGACACGCTGCATCTGGCCGCCCGAGAGCTCGGATATGCGGTGGTCCCAGTGGTCGACCGGTAGTGTGACGGCCTGCAGCGCGTGCACGGCGCGCATCTCGCGCTGGCTACGGGGCACATTGGTGTAAGCCAGCGGCAGCATGACGTTTTCGATAACCGACAGGCGCGGCAGCAGGTTGAAGCTCTGAAAGACAAAGCCAATGCTCAGGGCGCGGACTTCGGTGAGCTCGTCATCATCGAGCTCGGCCACGTTGAGCCCTTGCAGGTAATAGTCGCCCGCCGTCGGTTTGTCCAGGCAGCCCAGGATGTTCATGAGCGTTGTCTTGCCCGAGCCCGAGGGGCCAGTGATAGCGACGAACTCGCCGGGATCTACCGCCAGGCTCACGTTATGCAGGATGTGGGCGCAACCTGCCTCGCTCTCAAAGATGCGGTGCACGTTGCGGATGTCGATAACGGGACGCATTACATGCCCTCGTCGGCAGACATGCTGCCCGAATCCGCGCCGTAGCCGCCGTCAGCCGTTGCGTCCGCTCCGGTGTCCATGACGAGGGTGTCGCCATCGCGCAGCTTGGTAACCGGCACGTTGGGGTTGATCTCGTTGCCCTGGTCGTCGCGCTTGACCTGTGTCTTACCGACTACGGCTTCGTTGTCGTTTTGCGTCACGACGGTCACCTTCACGCGACGGGTTTGCTTGCCCTCGTCATCAGTCGCCACGTATACATAATAATGTTCGCCGTCTTCGGTCATGAGCGCCATCGTCGGCACCATCACCACGTCGTCGAGCTGCTCAGTCACCACCGTGACCTCGGCCGTCATGCCCGGCTTCAGGCGCGCGTCGGGCGCCTCAATGAGAATATCGACGTTAAAGGTTACGCTGCCGCCGCCACTGTTGGCGGCGTCGGAGTTTGCCACCGACGCGATAGCCGTGACGGTGCCCTGGCTCACGATATCGGGAAACGCGGGATACGTGACGTTGGCGCTCTGCCCAACGGTGATCTTGGCGATGTCCTTTTCGTCCACCTGCACGGTCACCTTCATCTTGGACAGGTCGGCGATCTGCATGCACTGCTTGCCGCCGCTCGTATCGCTTTCGCCCATTATCATGCCGCCTGTAACCGTGGCGCCCACTTTGGCATTGAGCTCCACGATGCTACCCGAGCTCGGGGCCGTGACCGTGCGACTGGAGGCCTTGGCGTTCGTCTGGTCGAGGTTTGCCTGGGCTGATGCGAGGCTGCGCTGCGCGGCCGATACGGGGTTCGTGTCCGCTGATGCGGCGGAGACGCCAGCCCCTGCGGAAGCTCCCTCGACGTCCGTCGTCGGGGTGGCCTGCGCGGCAGCTGCGGCTTTCTGCGCGTTGGCGAGGTCTTCCTGAGCGGCTGCAACTGCACGCTGCGCCTCGGCAACGTTGCGATCGAGCTCGTCGTTTTTAATGGTCATAAGCACGTCGCCCTCGCTGACGGATTGGCCTGCCTGCACGATGATCGAATCGACCGTGCCGTCGACAGAAGGGGAGACCACTGAGGACGAAATGGGTTTGAGCTGACCTTTCGCCTCGACCGTTGTGGTAAACGTGCCCTCGGTCACCATGTCGGTCACAGGCCCGCTAGCGCCCTGTGGCTGCGCATTGATAACCAGGGTTGCGACAATGGCGATGAGCGCGATGGCACCCACGACGCCGACGGCAATACCGCGGCGAATCAGCTTTTTGCGTCGGCGCTCGGCACGTTTTGCCTTGAGCTTGGCATATGCCTCTTCATCGGAAATCTCGGCCGCATCGTTCGTGCGTCCGTTCTGCTTATCGGCATGTACGTTTGTAATCAGAGGAATCGTTTCGGTGACATCTTCGGGCATGTGCTCGGTATCATCCGGGTCTGGGGTGATCGTGGGGACATTCGGCATAGCGTCTCCTTTATAGAAAGTACCTCGATAAGTATATGCGCCCACCGGTTGGGGCGGGCGCAAGGGACGGTTTCTTTCGGAACTGTTAGATTGGTCGCAGCGGTTCCACGTTGTAGGAATGCGCGCGTTGCACTACGAGTGAACAACCACGCACAGGCCGACTTTGATGCAGTCGTGAAGTGCCTTGGCGTCTGCCAGGCGCAGGTTGATGCAACCGTGGCTGCCGCACCACTTGTACGACTCGGCGTTATCGAAGCTCTTGTCGTTTTGCCAGGTGGCATCGTGGAAGCCGATCATGTTGCCCTCAAAAGGCATCCAGTAGCTCACCGGGCTCTCGTATTTGGGCTTACCGGTCTCGGGGTCCTTGGCTCCGATCAGGGTGCTGCCGCCGTCGTTGCTGTTGATCTGCCACACGCCCTCGGGGGTGGCGTCTTCGCCCGGTTTGCCGGAAATAAAGTTGGCCTCCCACACGATATTGCCGTTCTCGTCGTAGTAGCGCGCGTGCTGCTCGGACAGGTCGACGTCGATATACGCCTTCCAGTCGGGCTCTCCCTTTGCGGTAAAGGTGTCGGCCTTCTGGGAGTACTTGATCTCGATTTCGCCGGTCTGTTTGTTGTTAATGGCGTCCTCGACCTGCTTGGCGAGCGAGCTACTGTCGATGGACCAACCAAAGTCACCGCCTTCGACGGCGCACTGCTTGCCATCGGCGCGCGTCCACCAGCGAGTGGAGCCCACGGTATTAAAGCCGTTGGCGAGCTCGGCTGCCCAGCTACTGATCTGCGACGTATCGAGCGTGGGGTTGGCCGGATCGGCAAAGCTGATCCACTGCAACACGGAGCTGCCGTCGACCTTGCCGGCATCCTCGCCGTTGAGCTTGAGGGTCACGTTGACGCCCAGGAAGTTGTTGGCGGCATCACATGCGTCCTGAATCTGATCATCTGTCAGCGTTCCATTGAGTGGCTCATAGGCATCGTTGCCGAGCTTGGAAAGATCTACGGTCTCGGCCAGCGAGGCGAGCTCGAGCTCGGCATATTTAATGACATGCTCGCGGTTGAGTTTTTCGTTGGAGCGCGCCTTCTCGACGGTAAACTTGCCCGCTTGCTCGTCATAGGAGCTATTGGCCTCGAACGTGCCCGAACGGCCCTCGTTAAACTCGTCGATGGCGGCGCCCAGATCCTTCTCAAACTTCTTTTGGTCAAAGGTATCGGAGAGCATGGACAGGTCGACGTCTTGATCAAGATCGACTTCGTTGGAGGTAGCGGTTGTTTTGGTCTTGCCGCTTAAGGATTCCATAAGGCGGACCGGCCATACAAAGGCTTCGTTGTGGCTGATGATCTCTTTTGCGGCAGCTTCGCCATCAACGATGGGCTCATCGGACTCGGGCTGATAGTTCCAGCTAAAGTCATCGCCTGTCACGGTGAGCTTATAGTGCTTCCATGCCGAGTTGACCTTGGTGGCGGCAGACGAAGCGTTGGAGAACGAGACGTCGACGCCGGCAATGGTGGTGTTGGGGTAAGCTAGCTGCGAAAACGCTACGATGCCTACGATATAGACAATGATGATTAGACCCAGGACGACAAAGAGCGTCGTCTTTTTGCCCGATTTATTGTTGCCGGCGGACTTGCGCGCGGGGCCGCGATCGCCTCGAGCGTGCGTGGGGGGCTGCTTGGGCGCATTGCCGTTTGCCTGGCGCTGCTGACGTTGTTGTCGCTGGTGTCGCTGTTGGTTCGGGCGTTGAGAAGCGTTTGCCGCACCACGCTGCTGACCGTGGCTCGGCGCGATAGGACGCGGTGACTGAACGCCGCCGGTGTGCCTGCTCGGCTGCTGCGGATCGGGAATCAGTTGAGTTCGATCGTTTTGCGACATCGTATGCATATCCTTCGATTTTCGCCTTGCGGTTCATCGTGTTTTTACTGGGCTTGCATTATAGCGATTGCCTTGCTGTTTGTGGTACGGAAACGGTGGCATTCAAAAGAGGTGGGACATTTGTCCCACCTTTGAGTCGTTCTTTGCCGTTATCCACACACACCGCATTTTGCACAGGCCGAAAGTGCGGCCGGAGCCTGTGCGATGCCACCCTTTGCCGTCTCGCGCAGCGTGGCCGGTAAAGCGTGGCCCACCGAGAGCATGACATGTGCCATCTGGTCAAACGGCACCAGGCTCTTAATGCCTGCGAGGGCGAGTTGTGCCGAGCTAAAGGCCGCTGCCACGCCGATGGCGTTGCGGTTTTGGCAGGGCACCTCCACGAGGCCACCGACGGGGTCACAAACGAGGCCCAGCAGGTTACTTAGCGCGATGGAACTGGCGTCAAGCGCCTGCTCGGGCGTGCCGCCGAGTATCTGCACCAGCGCGGCGGCTGCCATGGCGGCGGCGCTTCCCACCTCGGCTTGACAGCCACCCTCGGCGCCGGCGACGCAGGCGCTCGTGGTGAGGTTGAGGCCGATGGCGGCTGCGCAGTAGAGCGCGTCCATGACTTGCTCGTCGTCGAGCTGCAGGCGATCGGCAAGCGCCAGCACGCAGCCGGGCACAACACCCGCGGATCCTGCCGTCGGAGCTGCGACGATCACACCCATCGTGGCGGAGCGCTCGAGCACGGCCATCGCGCGGGCCACGGCGTCGGTCTGGACGACGCCCATCAGGCTTGCACTCAAATCGTTGCGGCTGGTGGTATCGACGAGTTTGGCCTCGCCGCCGATTAGCCCACCGAGCGAGCGCTGCGGATTGACGAGGGGGGCCGTGCTCTCCTCGCGCATGACGTCGAGCACGCGGCGCATGGCGGCGACGGCGTGGGCCTCGCCGGTCAGACGCGCCTCGCGGACGGCCATGACGGCGCCGATGCTGAGCCCCAGTTCCTCGCACGCATCGAGCAGCTGCTCGCCGTCGTCGAAGATTTCCTTGGCCGAGACGCCGGGGGAGAGCGACGAGGCAGAACCGGGGAGCTCGATAAACGTTGCGTAATCGACATTGTCGAGCTTGCGCAGCATGGGGACGACGGTGTCGTCGGGTGCGCCGTCGGTCTCAAAGACGGAGTAGGCCTGGCCGCCCACCTCGGTGCGGTAGGTACGGCAAAACGCGATGTTTACGTGGGCGTAGGCGAGCAGGTTCGTGAGCGCGGCGAGCACGCCGGGAACGTCCTTGTGCGCCACGAAGAGCGTGGAATACATGCCCGAGATGTCGACGCCGACGCCGTTAATGCGGCTGATGCGCATCTTGCCACCGCCCAAGCTCTCGCCGCGAACCTGTGCCGTGGCGCCCGTGTCGTCGACCATGTCGATGTCGACGGTATTGGGGTGAATAGAGGCGTCGTCGCCCTTGATGTCAAAGTGATATTCGAGGCCCTGCTCGCGTGCGAGGTCGAAGGCCTGCTTGATGTTCTCGTCATCGGTGTCGAGGCCCAGGATGCCCGCGACGAGCGCACGGTCGGTGCCGTGGCCGCGGTAGGTGTGGGCGAAGGAGTTCCACAGGCCAAAGGTGACTTTGGTGATGCGGCCTTCCAGCAGGCTGGCGGCAACTTGGGCGCAGCGCAGGGCGCCGGCGGTGTGCGATGAACTGGGGCCGACCATGACGGGGCCCAAGATCTCGAATGCCGAGGTCGTAGCTAGTGTTTGCGGCTTGCCAGCCATGACTGCTCCTTTGTTTTTGTCCCATCGTCCCGAGGGCGGGGCATAAGGTCGCCTGCTCGGACAGTCCTGCTCGCACGGAGAGCACATTAAGTGCTCTCCGGCTCGTGCGGAACTCGCGATCGACCTTATGCCCCGCCCTCGGGACTAAGGATACATGGTTGGGGTTGCTAGATGGCAAAATTCATTAGCTAGGGACGCAGCGTAGGCTCATATCGAAGCATCTTCACCACCGGATTAATAAAAAAGAAGTACCGGTTGGAGCCGGTACTTCTTTTGGTGCGTTGTTTCTTGGCTGTAGCTTTTGCCGTTAGCTTACAGGCCGCAGGCTGCTTTGAGTTCTTCGACTCGGTCGGTTTTCTCCCAGGTGAAGTCGGGGTCTTCGCGGCCGAAGTGGCCGTAGGCTGCCGTCTTTTCGTAGATGGGGCGACGCAGGTCTAGGTCGCGGATGATTGCGCCCGGGCGCAGGTCGAAGGTCTTCTCTACGGCTTCAACGATCTTGTCCTCGGCAACATGCGCGGTACCGAAGGTGTCGACCATGATTGAGAGGGGCTTGGAAACGCCGATGGCGTAAGCAAGCTCGACTTCGCAGCGGTCGGCCAGGCTGGCGGCGACCACGTTCTTGGCGACCCAGCGCGCGGCATACGCGGCGGAGCGGTCGACCTTGGTGCAGTCCTTGCCACTAAAGGCACCGCCGCCGTGACGGCCGTAGCCGCCGTAGGTGTCGACGATGATCTTGCGGCCGGTGAGGCCCGTGTCGCCCATGGGGCCGCCCACGACAAAGCGACCGGTGGGGTTCACGTAGATGTCCGCGTTGTCCCACGGCATGTTCTCGGCGGCCATGACCGGGGTGATGACGTGCTCGATGAGGTCGGCCTTGATCTTGCCCATGTCCTCGATCTCGGCGGCGTGCTGCGTGGAGATGACGATGGTCGTGACCTCGACGGGCTTGCCTTCCTCGTAGCGCACGGTGACCTGGGTCTTGCCGTCGGGACGCAGATAGGCGAGGGTACCGTCGTGACGCACGGCGGCCAGGCGCTCGGCCAGGCGGCTTGCCAGGTAGTGTGGCATGGGCATGAGGGTCTTGGTCTCGTTGGAGGCATAACCGAACATCATGCCCTGGTCGCCGGCACCGATCAGGTCGATCGGGTCGGTGGTAGCGCCGGTCTGGGTCTCGAAGGACTCGTCAACGCCCTGGGCGATATCGGGTGACTGTTCGTGGATGAGGCTCATAACGCCGCAGGTGTCGCAGTCAAAACCGAACTTGGCACGGTTGTAGCCAATGCGGCGGATAACACCGCGGGCGATTTCCTGTACGTCGACGTAGGCCTGGGTGCGAATCTCGCCGGCGACGATGACGATGCCGGTGGTCACGAGGGTCTCGCAGGCGCAGCGGACGTTCTCCACGTTGGCCGGCACGCCGTTGGGGGCGATGTAGCCCTGCTCCTGGAGCTCTATTTCTTTGGCGAGAATTGCGTCGAGGACGGCGTCGCTGATCTGGTCAGCGATCTTATCGGGATGACCTTCGGTCACCGACTCCGACGTAAATACGAAGGACCCGTGTTGGGGTGGGATGGAACGAAGTTCTTCTGACATGATTGTCCTTTCAAAAACGTGTCCCGGCGACCGTTACCATTCCGCCAGGCTCTCTATGCAAGGGCACATCATAGCGCGTAAATCAAACATTCACACCCTTTCCGCACCTACTCATTGGGGACAGACATTAAATGAGCAGCCTTAAACTAAGAACGTCTCCAACGACTGGTCATTTAAGTCTGTCCCCAATGAGTAGGTCAGTGCCCTTTGTGCGGAGGTTGCTTTGATGCTTTATACTGGTGCGGTTAGACATCCATCCTGCAATCGAGGAGATTTCCATGGCATCAGACGTTCGCGTCCGCTTTGCACCCTCACCGACGGGCAAGCTGCACATTGGCGGCGCCCGCACCGCTATCTATAACCTGTCTCTTATACACATCTCCGAGCCCACGAGACAGGCAGAAATC
>CABSMQ010000057.1:0-13391 GCA_902478965.1 uncultured Collinsella sp.
CCACGTCGTCGCCTGCGCGACCAGGGACAAGAACCGCCTGCGCGCGGTGCTGCTCGAGTCCTGCCCGGCCCTCGAGGCCGCGGTCGACCTGTCGGACCGGCGGTGGCTGGAGCTGCTCGCCGGGTTCGGCGGGGCGTGGGGGATCGCCCGCTCCGGGGCCGAGGGCCCGCGGGCCGAGGCCGCCGGGGAGGCCGCGGCCGCCTCCACCGCGCCCCCGCCGGCGCTCGTCGAGGCCGAGAACAGGCAGGTCAGGTTCCTGGCCGCCCGGATATCGGAGGCCCTCGACGAGGCCGGGGCCCTCGAGGCCGAGACGGCGGCGCTGCTCGAGGGCGACGAGACCTACGCGTGCCTGCTCACCGTGCCCGGCATCGGCCCGAGGACCGCGGCGCAGCTCGCGGTGTCGGTCGACATCGGGAGGTTCCCGGACCACGACCACCTGGCCTCGTACTGCGGCATAGCCCCGAGGGTGAGGAGCTCCGGCACGTCGGTGAGGTCGGTCAGGGCGTCCAGGCGCGGCGACGCGAGGCTCAAGTCCCTGCTGATCTTCTCGTGCAACAGCCTGGTGAGGTCCTCGGGGCGCTACGGCGAGTACTACCGGGCCTGCAGGGCGCGGGGCATGGGGCACGGGCGGGCGCTCAAGGCCGTCGCGAGGAAGCGGCTCAGGGCGATATACGCCGTGATGCGCGACCGGGTGCCCTACCGGGAGTAGCCCCGACGGTTGACAAAACTATAGGAACACCCAACGGCTAGCAAAGGGACTGTCGCTTTGTCACATTCTAGAGCGTCTGAAGCAGAGCGACGAGGAAGCGGATGCCTTGGAGGTAGGCGCGGCGGGTGATGCGCTCGTTGGTGCCGTGGACGCCGCGATCACACTCGTCGTCATCAACCACAAAGGCCGAGAAGCGAATGCACTCAGGGCAAATGTGCTGGTAGTTGGCAGCGTCGGTAGCACCGATCACGGTCGAGGGCACAATTGCCACCGGCTCGAATGATCCGTTTTCCTCCGTCCCCTTTGGATCACGGAAATAACGGGCGGCGATGGAGCGAACCGCCTCGAGGCCGGGACCACCGATGCGCGGGGACGGCGAGGGTTCGGAGCTGCCGGGGCCCAGCTCCACTTCGACACGACCGGCAAGGTCCGCCCCGGCAACCGCCTCACGGCAGCGCGTCGCAACGTCGGCCACGCTCGTGCCCTCAAGCATGCGGAAGTTGATGTTGGCCCACATATCCTGCGGCATTACGTTGGCGCCGGTGCTGCCACCCTCGATCTGCGTGGGCGCGCAGGTGGTCGTCACCAGCGGATAGAGCTTCTTGCTGGCAAGGCAATCGCGGACGATGGCACCCCCGTTGGCGGCAATTTCATCGGCCGTGTAGAGCCCCAACTCGATGAGCTGGGCGGCAAGCAAGTCGGTCACGCGCGTCGGCCACTCGATATCGCAGATTGCGGTGATAGCACGGCTGAGCACCTCGAGCGACGTGCCGCCGTAGGGGTTGGAGGAATGCCCGCCCTCACTCTTCGTCTTGAGCACAATGTCGGCATAACCTTTCTCAGCCAGGTCGGCGTGCATGAGCCAACCCTCGCCCGCGCTGTACTCGGCAGTCGGAACGATGCGGTAGTCGCCCTCGTCGACCAGGTACCCAAGCTCAATGCCGCGCTCCTCGAGCGCGCGGCCGATGGCGCCTGCGCCGTACTGCGTAGTCTCCTCGTCCTGGCCAAAGGCCAGGAGCAGCGTGCGCTCGTGCTGCCAGCCGTGCGCCAGCGCATACTCGACAGCCTCGAGAATGCCTGCGACCTGGTCCTTCATGTCGATCGCGCCGCGGCCCCAGATGTAGGTGTCGTCCACGTGCCCGCTAAAGGGGGCGTGCGTCCAGTCGGCCTCGGTACCGGGCACCACGGGAACCACATCCATGTGGCCCATGAGCATAACGGGCTTAAGAGCCGAATCGCTGCCGGCAAGCGTCACCAGCAGCGAATGGTCGATAAGCTCGACCTCGCCCGCCGCAAACACGCGCGGCCAGGCCTGCTGCATATAGGCGCGCAGGTCATCGAAGGGCTGCCAGTCCACCGCCTCGGCATCCATGCTCGAGATGGTCGGAAACGACAGCACGCGACCCAAGCGCTCGCACGCACCGGCCTCGTCTATATCGGCAAAATCGTCCTCATGCGCAAAGAAGCGCCAAACCTCGGCCATGACATCCTTTCGATTGTGACGACAAAGGCCGCCCCACGGGAGCGGCCCTGCCACGCAAGCGTTTGCGTCGGTTATTTGTCCTCGAGATAGCGAGAGAGGAACTCACGAGTGCGCTGGTGTTTGGGGTTGCCGAAGAGCTCGGCCGGCGCGGCGTCCTCGAGCACCACGCCCTTGTCCATAAAGACCACGCGATCGGACACGGTGCGGGCAAAGGCCATCTCGTGCGTGACGACAACCATGGTCATGCCGTCGGCCGCAAGCTTGCGCATGACCTCGAGCACCTCGCCCACGATCTCGGGGTCGAGTGCCGAAGTCGGCTCGTCGAACAGCATGATCTGCGGATTCATGCACAGGGCACGCGCAATGGCCACACGCTGCTTTTGACCACCGGACAGGCGACCCACAGCGGCGTGCGCGAACTTTTCGAGCCCCACACTCGTCAGATGCTCCATCGCGACCTTCTCGGCCTCGGCCTTACTCATCTTTTTGAGCGTGACGGGCGCAAGCGTGCAGTTGTCGAGCACGTCCATGTTGTTGAACAGGTTAAAGCCCTGGAACACCATGCCGATGTCCTCGCGGAGTTTATTGATATTGCAGCGCTCGGCCGTAAGGTCCTGGCCGTGGAACCAGATGTGGCCCGCGTCCGGGGTCTCGAGCAGGTTGAGGCAGCGCAGGAAGGTCGACTTGCCCGAGCCCGAGGCGCCGATAATGGTGACGACCTCGCCGGGGTTAACGGACAGGTCGATGCCCTTGAGCACCTCGAGCGAGCCGAAGCTCTTGCGCAGGCCCTCGACACGGATGAGCGGCTCATTGGTCTGTGCGGCGGCCGCGGTGCCGGTAGTGGCGGTATCTGCCATGATGATTCTCCTCGTCTTGAGCCTAGTTGGAGCTGGGCAGCGTTGCCGGGGCCTCGGCGCCGAGCTTTTTGCCAAAGGCCTCGAGCAGGCGGCTCGCCACGAGCGTCAGGATCAGGTAGACCACGAGCGCCACGCAGTAGACCTCCATCTGGCGGTAGTACACGCCGGCGACGGTGGTGGTGGCGTACATGAGGTCGAACACGCCGATGACCGAAAGCACCGACGAGTCCTTGATGTTGATGATGAGCTCGTTGGTGAGTGCGGGGATCGCGTTTTTAATACCCTGGGGGAACACGACCTTGCGCATGGCCTGCCACTGCGAAAGACCCAGCGAACGCGCCGCCTCGGCCTGGCCGGGGTCGATGGACTCGATGCCGCCGCGCAGGACCTCCATCATGTAGGCGGTGGAGTTGAGCGAGATGGTGACGAGGCCGGCGGTGAAGGTACTCCAGATCTGGTTGGCCTGGGCGGTCTCGAAGCCCATGCCGCGCAAAACGGTGAAGCCTGCGTAATAGATGAGCAGGCCCTGGACCATCATGGGCGTGCCGCGCACGATGGTAGAGTAGACGGTCGCAAAGCCGCGGCCGATGCTCTTAAAGAAGCGCGTGAGATCGTTATCCACGCGGTCGAACGTCTGAATGCGCAGGAACACAAAGAGCAGCGCCAGGAAAAAGGCGATGACGGTACCAAGGGTCGCAAGCGCAATGGTGATTTCGATGCCGCGAATAAAGAAGTCCCCGCTCTTGTAGGTCATGTAGACCAGGCTCGACAAAAAGTCGCTGGGGTTGGAGTCCGAGACAATGCTCACCTGCACCAGATCGATAAACGACATGACGCAACGGTCCACGAAATAGATCGCCGCGATGGCGACCACGACGTAGCTGCCTAAGCGTGCGCCACGACGGAAACGCTCGGATGCGAACGGCGACGCCTCGCGATAGTCGTTCCAGTGCATGAGCTTGGTGACCAGCGCCGCCGCCGACACGACAAGCCAGGCCCAAAGAATTGCCCAGAGGCAGTCTTGGAACACGCCCGTAGGCGCCAAAAAGCTCAGCGGCGTGGGGTTGCGCTGGCTAAACGCCAGGCCGAGCGCCGCGATAACGCTCGTGCCCAGGTATACATAACGGTGGTCGGCCTTGATAAAGGAGGCCAGGCGATTAATGGTTTTCATGCTGCCTCCCTATGCCGGCTGACGGTCGAGGCACGCGTCCCACATTTGGTCGCGCTCCTCTTGGCTAATGCCCTTGAGTGTCTTGTCGATGAGCTTAAGCAGCTTGTCCGAGCCCTTGCGGCAGCCGACATTTGCCGCGACCTCCTGCTTAAAGCCCTCGCCCTCGGCAAAATGGATGGGGACGATACCGGGATTTTGGGCCATATAGCCCTTCTCGTTCTCGGTGTTGTAGGTCACGGCGTCGCACGTGCCCTGCAGCAGGTTCGAAAACACCGTGGGAACCGAATCGACCGGGTTCTTGTGCACAACGTCCGGGATCTCGTCGATGACGGTATCGAGCATGGTGTCCTTTTGGCCGAGTACCGTGGCACCGCTAAAGTCGCTGAGCTTGGTGGCGTTTTGGTAGGGGGAACCCTCTTTTACGAACAGGCCAAAGTAGCCAATGAAGTACGGGTCGGAGAAGCCGACGGACTCCTCGCGCTCGGGCGTGGCGCTCATGCCGGCAATGATGAGATCGATCTGGCCGTTGTTGAGCGAGTCGATAAGGCCCGAGAAGCTCTGCTTGACGGCAACGGGCTCGCCGCCGAGGGCCTTGCAGACGATCTTGGCGATCTGCACGTCGTAGCCATCGGCATAGGCGCCCTGCACGTTGTCGATGGGGATGGTGTACTCACTGGCTTCGGAAACCTGCCAGTTGTACGGGGCGTAGGCCGCCTCCATGCCAATGCGGATCTTATCCTTGCCGATCACGGAATCGGACAGGTCGTCGCGACCGCCGCCCGTCGTGGGCTGAACTACTTCCAGCGTGGAGGGGCGCTGGCAACCGGCAAGCGCGCCGGCGACGACAGAAGCGCTCGCAGCGAGAGCGCTACCCAAAAAGATGCGACGGCTGCATACCGGCTGTGGATGCGCGTTGCGTTGATGGGGAGAATGCATAATCTGCCTTCCCTGTTGAATCGTATGCTGACGACTTAACAGGATATACACCAGCGACCAGCAGCGCAGCACAAGCTCGAAAAATTAATAGACACACGGTAGTCATTGGGGACGCCGATGTTTTGGCAATGCCGGCGAGCGATGTCCAGAGCGAACAAGTGGCATGAAAAAGGCAAGGCATGACCAGAAGGTCTATGCCTTGCCTTTTGAATGACAAATTATCGCTCTGGACGGCGCGCAGCATCGACCGAGCGGCGGAACCTCTAAAGCAAGGTAACGCTAAAGCTGCGCTTGTCCGTCTCGCCGGGAGCCAAGGTGATGGTGTTGACCTTGTGCTCAAAGACGTCGTCCTCTGTGTCCATGGTGGTGTGACCGGTCCAGGGCTCGAGCGCCACAAACGGGGCGTCGTTGGCGGCAGACCACACGCCGATGTACTTAAAGCCCTCAAAGTCAATCTTGACGCCGTGGCCCGACTTGCGGCCGCGCAGCGTGAGCGTGGAGCCCGGGGTATCGGTGAACATGATGGCATCGTTATCGAAGCTGCGGTGCGTGATGGGCAGCACGTCCGAGTTATCGGGAGCCTTGTAGCTACCCTCGAACGTCATGAGGCCATCGGGCGTGATGATGGGGGCCTCGTTGGTCCAAGCCTCGGTAAATGCCAGCTCGTAATCCTCGAACGCCTCGTCCTCGGCACCGGGAGCAGGTACGTTAAATGCGGGGTGGCCGCCCACCGAGAACGGCAGGTCCACGTCGCCGGTATTGGTGACGGCAAAGGTCTGGGTAAGTGTGGCGTCACCAGTCAGGGCATAGGTCATGTTGAGCTTAAAGTGGAACGGAAAGGCCTTGAGCGACTCGAGCGTGTCGGTGATCTCGTACGTTACCGAGGAGCCGTCCTCCGAAACCTCGACCAGCTTGTGCTCGACGATGCGCGCGAGGCCGTGGCGCGGCATCTCGCAGGTGCCAGCCGCAGACGTCGCCGTGTTGTTGCGCAGCGAGCCCACAATGGGGAACAGGATGGGCGCATGCTTGCCCCAAAAGGCGGGGTCGCCCTGCCACAGATACTCGTTGCCGTTGAGGGCAAGGCTCGTGAGCTGGGCGCCCATGGAATCGATGGCCGCGGTGAGGCTGCCGCGCTTGATGGTAGTGACGGTAGACATGCTACTTCCTCCAAAAGTAAACAATAGTGTCGATGGCTATTGTCCCACTCTTGGCGGCGGGGTTGAGCGACAGGCGCAGTTATTGAGCAATAGCGTAAAGGTCAAACCCGCCCTGCGGAGTGCTATCGACCGTATCGGGCGCCTGCGAGTTAAAGCTCACGGGAACCATGCGCTTTGAGGCGCGGAAGCGCGTGCCGTCGGTGGCGACGGGCGGTTCGTCGACGGTGAGCTCGTAGTCGCCGGGCTTGAGCTCGATGCCGTCACCAGCGGAATTGACGTATTGATACTCGTCAATCGTCTGCCCTTTGAGCGTACGCCCCACGATGTGGATGAGCATTTGGCTGTCGCCACGCGCGGTGTCCCACATCGCGCCGTCCTTGACCTCGACCGACACATGTACCGAGCGCGTGCGGCTGAGCGATTGCTCGACAGACATCTCGACCTTGGCGGCGTCTTGGCGCTGCTGCTCGACATGGCTCCAAACGCTACCGATTGCCGAGCAGGCGATAACGCCGGCCATGAAGGCGATGAGGATGGGGCCGAGCGGAGAACGGCGGCCCGCGTCTTCCTCACGAGCCAGGTCGGGGCGATGTGTGGGCGCAGGCGCCTGGGCGCCTTGCGCGGGCACGTCGAGAATGCTGAAGGATGCCGTGCTGTCGGGGTCGATGGTGTGACGCGGCTGCGGGATCTTTGCCGGCGAGATGGACATGTCCGCCGGCTCACCGAGTGTGGCCGTGGCATCGGCCTTAGCCTCATCGGCCTCGGCTTGGGCCCAAGCCTGCTCAAAGGTCAGGGGCTCGGCGGCATCGGAGGCGGCATCAGGCTCGACAGCGGCATCGTTGCCGGTCTCGTCCTCGTCGCTCGACACGTCACGCGACGCGAGCTCGTCCCACTCCTCGTCCGGAGCCTCGCCCTCGCTATACCACCATTCAAAGTTATCGATATCCATACGGGGCGCCCCTTAGGCCTCGCAAATAAACACTCGCTAGTCTTATACCCCCAGACGGCACCGAAGCTCACCCGCGCCGGACACGAAAACCGTCACAACATTCGACGTTTTTCCTCGTTTTCGAGATTTTCATCGAATGTTGTGACGGTTTAGGCGGCAGCCACGCCGCGAATGTGACAAAGAGACTGTCCCTTTGTCACATTCTGTTAGAGTTGCAGGGATTGAATCCCGCTTATTCACGCGACATTGGAGTGACAACCTTGACCGCCGCAACCACGCCAAAAAGTAAGTCAACCGCCGCCGCGCTCTCCCCCGCGCGCACCAATCTTTGCCTGGCGCTGCTCGTGCTGTTGGGATTCTCGCTCGGCTGCTCCGAGTTCGTGGTCATCGGCATCGAAAGCGACCTAGCGACGGAACTCGGCGTATCGCTTGCCACCGCAGGCCAACTTATTAGCGTGTTCGCACTGATCTACGCTATCTCGACGCCGGTGCTCGCGCTCAGTACGGGGCGTTTTCGCCGCTACCAGCTGCTCGTGTGCTACAGCATCGTCTTTGTGCTCGGCAACCTGGTCATGGCGTTGGCGCCCAACTTCCAGGTGCTGTTCATCTCGCGCATCATCCTGGGCTCCGTCTCGGGCGCACTGCTCGCCGTGGGCGTGACGTACATCCCCGAGCTTCTGTCTCCGCAGCAAACTTCGCTTGCCATCTCGGTAGTATATGGTGCGTTTTCCGTGGCAATGGTCTTTGTCACTTCGATCGGCAAGTTTGTGGCCGACACGCTCGATTGGCACGTGGCCATGTACGGCACGCTGGCCTTTGCCGTTCTGATCTGCGGAGCGCTCGTGGCGTTTATGCCGCGCGCTGGGCAAACCGACGAGCCCGCCACTTTTCGCGAGCAGGCGGGTCTGCTACGCGAGCCGAGCATCATCACCGGCATGCTCATCTTTTTGTTTGGCGTGGGGTCGGTCTACGTTTTCTACGGCTACGTGACGCCTTATCTTGAGCAGGTGCTGGGCATGGGCACGGTCGAAGCCAGTACCACGCTCATGGCCTACGGCGTGTTCTGCCTGATCTCGAACATCCTGGGCGGATGGATCGATGCGCGCTTTGGCATGAAGGCACTGCTGGTTACGTTTGTGCTGCAGGCAGCGGCATTGTTTGGGTTGTTTGCCGTGGGCGCTGCCATGCCGCTCGCACTTGTCTTTGTCTTTAGCCTGGCGATGCTCATGTACCTGTTCTCGGTGTCGTGCATCACGCACTTTATGGACGTGGCTCGCAGCCGCCATCCCAAATCGATGGTGCTCGCGAGCTCGGTAGAACCCATGGCGTTTAATGTCGGCATTTCGTTTGGCACCGCGGTGGGCGGTGCCGTGGTAAGCGGAGCTGGCATTGCATATGTAGGCGCAGTGGGTGCCGCGTTCTCGCTTGTGGCCTGGGTGCTTACGCTGGTGACGATTAAGTTGGCTCGCTGGGAACGCAAGAGGGCGCTGGCGCAGGCGTAGATGCGATACTCGAGCTCGATGATGGCGATCGAAAGGAAACCGCATATGCAACGTGTACTGTTTATCTGTCATGGCAACATCTGCCGAGGACAACATAACCGCTGATTATCAGGCGTATTAACCATTCAAATCATCTGACCTACTACCTTTTTACTACTCATAGAGGCTCAGGCACGACAGGTCAGATGGTTCCGCTTTTCACAACAGCCTACTTTTTCGACCGTTCAACAGGTCAGTAGATTAATTTACTTATCGGCATGCTAGAGTTGTACCTGCTACACAGCTCTAGCATTTTTATGCTTGCGCTTCACAACCGAAGACACTCAACCAGCGACAAGGAGGGGTATTTGCCCTTTCTCCTTGCTGGTTCGTGCTATTGCGAGGCGCTTGGAGCTGTGTAGCAACTGTGGGTGGATACTCCTCCTTTTCGTGCTGCACAATCAGCTCTTCGGATGAGCCTCCTTCCACGGTTCCCGTCACGCCAATGGAAGGATGATTTTTATGGCAAACAAAGCACCAGCACAATGCCCATCTTGCGGAGAACGCGCAGGCTGGAAATGTACGGGAGAATCTAATAAAGGTTTCAGCGTGGGAAAAGCCGCTGCTGGAGGCCTGCTTTTAGGCCCCATTGGCCTCGTGGGCGGAGCACTTGGCAAGAAGAAAAAGACGTACTACTGCCAGAACTGTGGATTCCGCGAAGACTACGATGCGTAAGGGATGACACCCATGACGGACGAAAACACTGACACCGAAAGTGAAAGCGCGAAGTTTGCGACGCGCTTTAAAAAGACACTGCTGGCTATGCTTGCCGTCTGCCTTCTTTGTGCCCTATACATCACCAGCTGTGCTTGCATATTGAATTCTTTCAATGATTCGTCAAGCCCCTCTTCTTCTGCCGCCTATGACGAAGACGATGAGGGCTACGATGACGATGATGATTATTCTTCTCACTCCAACTCATCATCGAGCACATTATTAGATGAGGACGATTGGGTTGATACGGATGACGGCAAAACGTATCTAAAGTCTGACTCGGAAGACGGTGGCACAGACTATATCGACACCGATGGGGAGTACGCCATTCATAAAAATGCTGATGGAACTGGAGCAATTGCTGACGGCAATGGCAACAAAGCCGTGGATAACGATGGAGACGGAAAGCTCGATTCCTATTCAACCGATAATGGAAAAACTTGGAGCAGTCTCGAATAGAATTGATCCAAAGGCAGTTCGGGTAAAACACCCTTCTGCATTATCCACCGAGCATTTCATGTTGAGCGGCACGATTGCAGCCAAAACTACAACCCCCAGGGGGCCACATCAAAATCGGCCCCCTTTTTTATGCCGTCAATCTCTCGAAACACCCGCCCGACCTATGGCGTTATATAACGTCTGCCTCGAACAACCAACTGCCTCGCATATTTCGGTAATGGAGTAATCCTTGGACTGCCACATCTTAATTGCAGTATCCATATCCCTACGAGGCCTCCCCAACTTCTTGCCCCTGCGCCTCGCTGCCTCTAGGCCATCGTTCACTCTGCTGCGGCACATTTCTACTTCAAGTTCAGAAAATGCAGCAACGATAGTAAGAAAAAATCTTCCCTGTGGTGTGTTTGCCTGAAATCCTTCTTTCAAACTCGTTAAGCCAACTCCCATTTCTTCCAGCTTATTAACGAGACTCAACACCTGCTGGGTTGAGCGACCCAAACGGTCAATAGAGACACACACCAATTCGTCCCCATACCGAAGTTCGCTCAGCAACCTTTGCAACTCGGGTTTCTTTTTTGAAGTACCGCTAACGCGCTCGAGAAAAATGAGTTCACATCCTGCATCTTTTAGCTGATCTTCTTGACGGTCAAACTTCTGGGCATCTTTGCCAGTGCTAACCCTGCCATAGCCATACTTCATTTGCCCCTCCTTTTTAGACTATATTATTAGACTAATTTAACTGGGCAAACATTGCAAGAAACAGCAGTCTAAAAATCAAATGTTTTTTAGACTTCATTCTCTTTTGGCAAAACTTTTTCCGCTCACATTCTGCTTAGTTATAAGGCTGTTTAAACCCATTCTCCTTTTCTTTTGTCAACTGTAATACAGAAATTTCCATATTTTCTCTTGTATTTCTTCACATTTACGCTATACTCATAACCAGTTAAAACGTTTTATCAACTTGTTAGGAGGCCTCATGCCTAGACAAAATAACCCGCCACTTTTCAAGATATGCAAATAGCCAGCTAGTCAAAAACGTAAGTCAAATAGCTCAAACGCAAGGGACAAGAGACATGTGTCTCAACACCGTTGAACAACAAAAGGCAGCTTTCACCAGCTCAAAGACCTATTTACTCTTTGAAAGGAAACAAATATATGGCAGAACTCAATTCCAAGGCGACCGAGTCGCTCCCCACGACCATTAACGAAGGCAAGCGCAATTCGACCATCTTCTCCTATGGTGTCCAACTAAAAAAGGAGCATAAGAGCTCTTCAATGATTGCCGATTTGATGCGTCAAGCAAATAAAGCACGCTGCAACCCTCCGATGGAAGACGACGAAATCGATCGCATCATACGAAATATCTTAAATTGGGACTCAAATAAACCGTTAGGGACTGGCCGAAAAGGAAACCCTCCTCAGCAAATACCCGCCGACCTTTCTACTGCCGAGCAGGCCGCTCTCCAACTTGAGGCACTATTCGCAGCTAATGATTTCATTGCTTTCATCACTCGTTTTCAGAAAAATGGAGAGGGCAAATGGGTTCCGAACGGCAAACCCGACTCTAAGATGGCTTTTCAGGTTATCGAAAAGTTACACAATGCAAGCTCAATTGAGGAGGTATTCCCAGAATACAATTCGCAAGCTGGAATTTTATTCTGCGTAAATCCTACGGAGTACGGCGAGCGTCGAAATAATAGCGTCACTTCATTTCGAAATGCTCTTATCGAGTACGATGACATCTCAAAAGAAGAGCAAATTGAACGACTACTCGACTCTGGCCTGCCCATTCTGTCGATGACAGATTCGGGCAATAAATCTGTTCATGCCATAGTGCGTGTCGACGCATCGAACGCGAAAGACTATAAGCGCAAGGTGGTAGAGCTGTACGGAGCGCTTGAGGCCAAATATGGTAGCCCCTGCGACCCTGCGAACAAGAACCCGTCAAGGCTGACTCGCCTTGCTGGTGCCACTCGTGGCATGAATACCCAACAACTACTCTATACAGAAGTCAATGCAGATTCATATCTTGAGACGTTCCTAGAAAAATGTCCCAAGGAGCAAGCGACTGAAAAGGACGAGGTGCTTGGCTTCAACGAAATGGGTGACTTACTGATAAATCAACAAGATGCCTGCTTCGTTGAAGGAACGCCCGCAATCAAGGTTAAGGGTAACTATGAGTACGGTCAGAATGCCATCTACCGTGCCATTTTGAACAATCGAAAGGATGCAAGAGGTAGTTACCGCAAGGAGGTGATGGACTACCTTCATTTGATGGCTCCAAACAAGCGTCAAGCGGATCCAAGATTCATTCGTTTTAAAAACGGCGTGCTAGATATCGATACAGGACAGCTAGTAGACAACCCATTCGATTATCTACTCCTTAACGAGATCCCACACAATTGGAACCCCAAAGCAAAATCTGAGCTTGTAGATTCTACTTTCTACAGTATCGCCCAGAACAACAAGGCTGTCGTCGCAAACCTCTGGGAGATGTTCGGGTTGGCTCTCTATCGCGGTCATGACGTTTCGCGAATGATATTGCTTCAGGGCTCTGGAGCAAATGGTAAAAGCACGTTACTTGACATGCTTAGGCATATGCTCGGAGAAGACAATTGCTTCTCTCTATCTATCTGCGATTTGGGCGAGAAATTTCAGCTCGTTCCCGCAATGGGCAAGCTCGCTCTAATCGGAGATGACATCTCTAACGACTACGTCAATGGAAAAGCCTGTGCCGTCATGAAGAAATTCGTGACTGGAGACACAGTGAACGATCAGTACAAGGGAGGCGCAACGTTCCAATTCAAGCCTTATGCGACCTTGATTTACTCATGCAATGAGATACCAAAGTTCGCAGACGGAACATACGGTTTTGAAAGAAGAATTCACCCGATACCTTTATCGGCAAGGTTCACTCCCTCCGATAAGGGGTTTGATCCACGCCTCGGTGAGAAGTTGAAAAATGAAGTCTGCCTAGAATACGCCATTGCAAAAGCCGTGGAAGCTCTACGCCGATGCAGGTCAAAACTATCATTGACGGCAAATTCGTTATCTCAAAAAATGGCAAACGACATCATCAATGATAACGACTCGGTACGCGCTTTCCTTGATGGCACGAACTCCAGCGCGGCTTCGATTGTGGGGAAAACCAATACAGATATTTTCTCTTCGTACGATGCTTGGTGTAAAAACAACGGCATCGAACCACTGGGAAAAAGCGCCTTCTCAAAGAAGCTGTGCACCCATGCCGACCTGAGCACAAAAAGCTCAAATGGCGTCAGGGTTTACGTCGCGCGAACACATTAGACCACTATTGTATCATTTATTTAATATATACATGGTTTATTATTTTTACTGGTATATAGCTATATCTGTCTCTTATACACATCTCCGAGCCCACGAGACAGGCAGAAATCTC
>CABSMQ010000058.1:0-12570 GCA_902478965.1 uncultured Collinsella sp.
TCTACACTTCTAGCTTCGTCGGCAGCGTCAGATGTGTATAAGAGACAGGGACTCGGCGGGCGTCTCCTCGACCTTGACGGCTGGCTTTGCGGCTGCCTTGGTCGTGGCGGCCTTCGTGGTCGTCGACTTCGTTGCCGTGGTCTTCTTGGCGGCCGTGGTCGTCTTCTTGGCGGCGGGCTTTGCCGGAGCCTTGACGGCAGGCTTGGTCTCAACGACTTCGGCCTTTACCTCGGGAGCAGCCTCGGCCTCGGCGGCCTTCTTGGCAGCGGCGGTCGTGCGCTTGCGCGTGGTCGTTGCCTTGGTAGCGGTGGTCTTGCTTGCAGCGGCCTTCGTGGTCGTGGCCTTCTTAGCCGTCGTCTTTCGGGTCGTTGTCTTCTTGGCGGCAGACTTAGCCGCGGGCTTTACCTCGGCCTCGGCAGCCGGCTTCTCCTCCGCCTTGGGCTCCTCAGCAGCAGCGGGCTCCTTAACGGGCGCCGCAGGCTCGGCCTCATCAGCAACCGGCTCCTCTACGGCCGTAGCAGCCTCCACAGCCGCCGGGCGCTCAATCTCCGGGTGCATAAAGAAGTACAGGTCCAGATACTTGTCGGCCGAGCGCGTCCAGCTAAAGTCCTGGCTCATGGCCTGCGTGACCAGCTGGTTCCAGGCATCGCGGTTGTCCCAGAACAGGCGTGCCGCGCGGAACACCGCGTCGCCCATCTCGTCGCCGTTAAAGTTGCTAAACGAGAAGCCCGTGCCCTCGCCGGTAAACTCGTTGTACGGCTGCACGGTGTCCTTCAGGCCACCGGTCTCGCGCACGATGGGCAGGGTACCGTAGCGCATGGCGATGATCTGCGACAGGCCGCAGGGCTCAAACTTCGAAGGCATCAGGAACATGTCGGCGGCGACGTACATGCGCTGCGACAGCGCTGGGTCAAACTCGATGCGTGCGGCCATGGTGCCGGGGTACTTGTCCTGGAAGTAGCGCAGGCCGTCCTCGTAGTCGCGGTCGCCGGTACCCAGCACGGCCACCTGCACGCCGCCGGACAGGATGCGGTCGAGCGCGTACATGACCAGGTCCATGCCTTTCTGGCGCGTCAGGCGCGTGACCATCACCATAAGCGGGCGGTCGTCGCGAACCTCGAGACCCAGCTCCTCCTGCAGCTTGGCCTTGCACACTGCCTTGCCGGAACGGTCGTCAACCGTGTAGTTAGCGGCAATGCGCTTGTCGGTCGCCGGGTCAAAGCCCGCAACGTCAATGCCGTTCAAAATGCCCTGCAACGCGTAGGAACGCTCGCGCAGCACGCCATCCAGGCCCTCGCCAAACTCGGGCGTCTGGATCTCGCCTGCATAGGTGGGGCTTACCGTGGTGATGGCATCGGCATAGTGCAGCGCGCCCAGCATGTAGTTGATGCTGCAGGCGTCGCAGCGCAACTGCGTGGCTGCCGCGGGAATATGCGCCACACCCAGGATGTCCTCCATTACGGTGTCGCTAAACTGACCCTGGAACGCCACATTGTGGATCGAGAACACGGTCTTGACGCGGTCGTACAGCGGCAGGCCCTGGTAGAACTCGCGCAAGAACACGGGCGCCAGTGCCGTCTGCCAGTCGTTGCAGTGCAGAATGTCGCACTCAAAGCCCTCGGGCAGGTGCTGCAGGCTCTCGGTGATGGCCTTGGAGAAAAACGCGAAGCGCTCGCCGTCGTCAAAGAAGCCGTACGGATAGTCGCGCGCAAAGTAGCGCTCGTTGTCAACGAACATATAGGTGACGCCGTCGTGCTCGAGCTTCTCGAGACCGCAGTACTCGTTGCGCCAGCCCAGGCTCACGTAAAAGTCGGCAAAGTGCTCCATCTGCGCCTTGTACTCGTCCTTGATGGTGGCGTACTTGGGCACCATCACGATAACCTCGGCGCCGGCGCGCACAAGCGCCGCAGGCAGCGAGCCCGCCACGTCGCCCAGGCCACCGGTCTTAACAAACGGTGCGCACTCGGCCGAGGCAAACACGATCTGCATCTTTTTGCTGGAATCAGCCATATTGTCTCCCATGTTGCAATTCGAGAATAGCCGCCTGGCGCTAACCGGGCGGCTATTCTACATGTTACGAGCGATGTTGCGGTGCCAACGTTAACGTACGATGGTGGTATCGGAAGTTAACGGAGCCTTGACCAGCACCAAGATGTTCTCGGGCGTGCCGCGAAGCTCGGTGTTGGTGGGAACCACGTTGTTCTTGTCCAGAATGGCATTCTCGACGTGTGCGCCGCTCTTGATGATGCAGCTCTGGTTGATGATCGAGTTGGTCACCGATGCGCCCTCCTCGACCACGACGCCGCGCGACAGAATCGAGTTGCGCACGGTGCCCTTGATGATGCAGCCGGCCGAGATGATCGAGTTGCACGCGTGGCTACCGGTCGCATAGCGCGAAGGCGGCACGTCGTGAGCCTTGGTCAGGATCGGGCGCTCGGGGTCAAAGAGCTGGTCGGCCACGGTCTGGTCGAGCAGGTCCATGCTGCGGCGTTACAGTGACTTCTCGCTAAACACGCCCACGACCTCGCCCTTGTACTCGTAGCTGCACACGTCGATGTTGCCAAAGTCGCCCTGGAGTGCCTCGAGCAGGTCCAGATAGTCGGCGGCCTGGTAATGGTCGATGATCTCGAGCAGCGTCTCGCGGTTGACGATGCAGCAGTCCATAGAGGCGTTGTCGCCGTACACGACGCCGGCGCTCACGCCCGTCAGGCGGCCGTTCTCGTTAATTTCGAGTTTGGTCTCGTCATCGACGTTGCGCGTTGCCTTGCAGTACACCACGGTCATCTGGGCACCGGAGTTCTCGTGCGCGTCGATGATGGTGTTGAGGTCCATGTTAAAGATGATGTTGGTGCCCATCATCACAACATAGGGCTTGTCCGAGCGCTGGAATAGCGTCTTGTTGGAGATGATGTCGCGCAGCAGGAAGCGCATGCCGCCCTTGGTGGTGCCATACGCGTTGCCGGGCACCATGAACAGGCCGCCCTTCTTGCGGTCCAGGCCCCAGTCCTTGCCCGAGCCCACATGGTCGATTAGCGAACGGTAGTTGCCCGGCATGACGACGCCGACGGTCTTAATGCCGGCATTCATCATGTTGGACAGCGGGAAGTCGATCAGGCGGTAGCGGCCCAAAAACGGAACGGACGCGATGGGGCGGTCCTTGAGCAGCACGCTGCCGTAGGTCGAAGAGTAGTTAGCGGTGATATAACCGATGGCCTTGCGATTGATCATCGGATCATTCCCCCTTCCCGATAACGACGTCATTTCCAACGACGGCCGTATCCTTGGTGGTATCGACAGAGCCGAGCTTCACGCCCTCTTCGACCGTGGAGTTCTCGCCCAAAATAGCGCGGCAGATGTGCGCGCCGCTCTTAACGTGCGCACCCGGCAGCAGCACGGAGTCCTCGACCACTGCGCGCTCCTCGATGATGACATCGGTCGAAAGGATCGAGTGGCGAGCGGTGCCGTAGATCTTGCAGCCGTTGGAGACCAGGCAGTCGTCCAGGCGTCCGTCCGGGCCAATGTAGTGCGGCGGACGCGTGGTGATGTTGGACATGATGGGGAAGTGCTTGTCAAACAGATCGAACTCGGGGTTGTTGCCCAGCAGGTCCATCGAGGTCTCGTGGAAGCTGGCAATGGTGCCGACATCCTTCCAAAAGCCGTGGAACTCGTAGCTGTACAGGCGCTTGCCCTCGCCGAGCAGCTTGGGGATGATGTCCTTGCCAAAGTCGTGGCTCGAGCGCTGGTCCAGAGCGTCCTGCTCGAGCGCCTCGATCAGCACGTCGGCCGAGAAGATGTAAATGCCCATGGACGCGAGGTTCGAATCGGGCTTCTCGGGCTTCTCGGTAAACTTGGTGATACGGCCGTCCTCGGGATCGGTGGTCAGGATGCCAAAGCGGCTGGCCTCCTCCCACGGCACGGGCATAACGCTCACCGTGAGGTCCGCGTTGTTCTCAATATGCGTCTTGAGCATCTTGCGGTAGTCCATGCGATACAGGTGATCGCCCGAAAGAATCAGGACGTACTTGGGGTCGTTGGCCTTGATGTAGTCGAGATTCTGCGTAATGGCGTCGGCCGTGCCCGCATACCAGGCGCCGCCGGTCTGCGTCTCGTACGGCGGCAGGATCGACACACCGCCGTCGCGGCTGTCCAGATCCCACGCCTCGCCGGAGCCCACGTAGGCATGCAGCAGGTAGGGGCGATACTGCGTCAGAACGCCCACCGTGTCGATGCCCGAGTTGGAGCAGTTGGAGAGCGAAAAGTCGATAATGCGGAACTTGCCACCAAAGCTAACCGCCGGCTTAGCGATCTTTTGGGTGAGTGCCCCCAATCGGCTGCCCTGTCCTCCTGCGAGGAGCATCGCGATGCATTCTTTCTTACTCATCGATTTCTCCTTCTGTCATCGATGTTCCTAAACCCATTAGCGACGGGCGCGGCGCTCGGTCGCGCCCGTCGAGTAATGCCGTGCTGGCATAGGGGAGCTCACGCGCCTTTACGCGTGCCAGATCTCGTCGCGGTACTCGCGAATGGTGCGGTCGCTCGAGAACCAGCCACTCGAGGCGGTGTTGAGCAGCGCCTTGCGGTTCCAGGTCTCCTGGTCGTCATAGCTGCCGGTGAGCTTCTCCCACGCATCCACGTAGCTGCGGAAGTCTGCCATGACCAGGTCGGGGTCGTTGTTGTTCATGAGCTCGTTGTAGATGCTCTCGAAGTTGCCCGAAAGGCCGGCAAACGTGTTGTCCTTGAGCTCGTCCATCACGCGGCCCAGACGCTCGCGATCGCCTTTGAGGGTATCCCACGCAAAGTAGCTGTTCGATGCCCAGAGCTGCTCGACCTCGGGAGCGGTCAGGCCAAAGATGGCCTCGTTCTCGCGGCCGGCCAGGTCGGCGATCTCGATGTTGGCGCCGTCGAGGGTACCCAGCGTAATGGCGCCGTTCATCATGAGCTTCATGTTGGACGTGCCCGAGGCCTCCTTGCCGGCCGTGGAGATCTGCTCCGAGATCTCGGCGGCGGGGTAGATGAGCTGGGCGTTACTCACGCGGAAGTTGGGGATAAAGCAGACCTTCATGACCTCGTTGACGCGCGGGTCGTTGTTGATGACGTCTGCCACGGAGTTAATGAGGCGAATGGTTTCCTTGGCAAAGGTGTAGCTCGAGGCAGCCTTGCCACTAAAGATGAAGGTCGTCGGCGTCACGTGGAAGTTGGGATCGGCGATGCGACGGTTGTAGATGTCCATCACCTTCATGATGTTCATGAGCTGGCGCTTGTAGGCATGGAAGCGCTTTACCTGGACATCGAAGACGGTGTTGGGGTCAATGACCAGACCGGTCTCGGACTTGACGTAGGCGGCCAGACGCTCCTTGTTGGCGCGCTTGGAGGCACCCACGGCCTTCAGGAACTCGGTGTCGTCCTTAAACTCCTTGAGCTTCTCCAGCTCAAAGGCGTCCTTCAACCAGCCGTCGCCAATGGCCTCGGTCACGAGTTTGGCGTAGGTGGGGTTGGCCTCGGCAAAGAAGCGACGGTGCGAGATGCCGTTGGTCTTGTTGTTGAACTTCTCGGGCGTCAGGGCATAGAAGTCCTTGAGCACGATGTTCTTGATGATGTCGGAGTGGATCTTGGCCACGCCGTTGACGCTGTGGCTGCAGATTACGGACAGGTTGGCCATGCGAATCTCGCCGTCCCACAGGATGGCGGTCTGGCGCAGACGCTCCTGCCAGCCTTCCTGCGTGGTGTCGAACGACTCGTGCCAACGACGGCTGATCTCGTCGATGATCTGGTACACGCGGGGGAGGAGCTTGGAGAACGTACCGATGGGCCACTTCTCCAGAGCCTCGGGCAGGATGGTGTGGTTGGTGTAGCTCACGACCTGCGTCACGATGTTCCAAGCGTCGTCCCACTCGAGCTTCTTCTCGTCGATGAGGATGCGCATGAGCTCGGGTCCGCACATGGCGGGGTGCGTGTCGTTGGTGTGGATGGCCACAAACTGCGGCAGCAGCTCCCAGTTCTCGCCGTGCTCCTTCTCAAAGGTGTCGAGCAGGCTGTAGATGCCGGCCGAGACAAACAGGTACTCCTGCTTCAGGCGCAGCAGGCGGCCGTGCTCGCCGGCGTCGTTGGGGTAGAGGATGGCGCTGATGGCCTCGGCCTCGGCGCGCTCGGCGTCGGCCAGGGCATAGTCGCCGCGGTTGAAGGCCTCCAGGTCAAAGTGCTCCTCGACCGGCTCGGCGGCCCAGACGCGTAGCTTGTTGACGGTCTCGCCGGCATAGCCCACAACGGGGATGTCGTAGGGGACGGCCAGGATGTCCTGTGTGTCCACCGTGCGGTAGAACGTGCGGCCGTTCTCCTCAAAGCCCTCAACATGGCCACCAAACTTGATGGTAACGGCCTTGTCCTGACGGCGGACCTCCCAGGGATAGCCATGGGTGAGCCACTCGTCGGTAGCCTCGACCTGGCTGCCGTTGACGATCTCCTGCTTAAACAGGCCGTAGCAAGTAGCGCATGCCGTTGCCGTAGCCGGCGATGCCCTCGGCTGCCATGGAATCCAGGAAGCATGCGGCAAGACGGCCCAGACCACCGTTGCCCAGAGCCGGATCGGGCTCCTGGTTCTCAATGACGGACAGATCGAAGCCCATGTCGTCGAGCGCCTCGGCGACCATGTCGCGCACGCCAAAGTTGAGCAGGTAGTTGTCGAGCAGGCGGCCGATCAAAAACTCGATCGAGAAGTAGTACACGCGCTTCTTGCCCTCGGCGGTGGCGCGGGCGTCGCTCTTGGTGGCAACGGTGCGTGCCTTCTCGGCCACGAGCTTGGCCAGGGCGTTAAAGCGGTCGAGGTCGCTGGCGGCCTCGACGCTCTTGCCGCTGATGCTCATGACGGCATCGCGATAGAGCTCGGTAAACTCCTGGTTGTTGTCGAAGATCTTATTCATACGTTCCTTCCCCCGGGGATGTTTCTCCCGGAACGGTTATGACTTGTATCCTACGCCCCGGCGGGGCGGGTAATTACAGTGGTAACACCTTTGTTACGCTTTCTTGGCAGGATCCTTAACGGCAGCTGCCTTGGCCTTGGAAGCAGCCTTCTTGGCCGTGGTGGACTTGGCCGAAGCCTTGGCGGCGGGCTTGGCAGCCTTCGCCTTAGCCGGAGCCTTCTTAGCAGCTGCGGCCTTGGGCTTCACCGAGGACATGCGCTTGCGCGTCGCCTTCTTGGGCTCCTCGACCACGGGCGGCTTATAGCTGCTGGGACCGCGGCGCTTAAGCACCACGCCTGCAAGGCCGGGCACCTTAATCTCGATGGAGTCCATTTGCCCGTTCCAGGGATAGGGCTCGCTCGAGCAGGTGTAGGGCTCCTCACCGGCATAGCCGCTGCCGCCAAACTCGGGACGGTCGGAATCGAAGATGACCTCCCAGTCACCCTCGCGCGGCACGCCCACGCGGAAGCTCTCGTAGCTCGCCGGGTCAAAGTTGATCAGAATCACCAGGTCGTTATCGACGTCCTCGCCCTGGCGCACAAAGCTCACGATGGACTGCTTGGAGTTGTCCGCGTCGATCCAGGTAAAGCCGTCGTCGGTGTAGCCGCGCTCGTATAGGGCGGGCTCGGCGGTGTACAGATGGTTGAGCGCCTTGATAAACGCCTGATGATGACGGTGAGTCTCGTACTCCTCGGTCAGGAACCACTGGATGGACTCGTAGTAGCGCCACTCGATAAACTGGCCGATCTCGTTGCCCATAAAGTTGAGCTTTGCACCGGGGTGCGTCATCTGGTAGAAGGCCAGCGTGCGCAGGCCGGCAAACTGGCGCCACCAGTCGCCCGGCATGCGGCCGATGAGCGAGCACTTGCCGTGCACGACCTCGTCGTGGCTGAGCGGGCAAATGAAGTTCTCGGTAAAGGCGTACATGATGGAGAACGTGAGCAGGCCGTGGTTGCCGGGACGCCACGGAAAATCGGTCTGCATGTAGTGCAGGGTGTCGTTCATCCAGCCCATGTCCCACTTGTAGTGGAAGCCTAGGCCGCCGTCCTGCGGCGGATAGGTCACGAGCGGCCACGCGGTGGACTCCTCGGCCATCATCATCACGTCGGGGTAGTGCGCCTCTACGGCACAGTTGACCTGACGGATAAACGCGCTGGCGTCCAGGTCCTCCTCGGTACCGTACTTGTTGAACTTCTTTTGGCTGGGATCGTCAATGCCAAAGTTGAGGTACAGCATACTGGACACGCCGTCCATGCGAATGCCGTCCACGTGGAAGTTCTCGAGCCAGTACAGCACGTTGGAGACCAGGAAGGATCGGACCTCACCGCGGGCGAAGTCGAACTTGTGCGTGCCCCAGTTGGGGTGAATTTCGTGCTCAAACAGCATGTGGCCGTTAAAGGTGGCAAGTCCGTGGGAGTCGGCGCAAAAACCGCCGGGTACCCAGTCCATGATCACGCCGATGCCCGCCTCGTGGCACGCATCGATAAAGTGCATGAGCTGTTGCGGGTTGCCGTAACGCGACGTGGCGGCATAGTAGCCGGTCGTCTGGTAGCCCCAGGAGCCATCGAAGGGATGCTCCATAAGCGGCATGACCTCGATATGCGTATAGCCCATGTCGCGCACGTAGTCCACGAGCTCCACCGACAGATCGTCGTAGGTGTAGAACTCGCCGCGCTGCGCGGGGAAGGGATCCATGGGGCCGGGGTAGTTGCCGTACTCGTCGGGCTCGCCCTGCGGCGCGTCGCCGTGGCGCTTCCACGAGCCAATATGCACCTCGTAGATGTTGAGCGGCTGCGACATGTGGTTGTGGCCGGCACGGCGCTTGAGCCACGCGGCGTCGTTCCACTGGTAGCCATCGAGGGTCCACAGCACGCTGGCGGTACCCGGAGGGCACTCGGCCTTAAAGGCGTACGGATCGGCCTTGTAGAGCTTCTCGCCCTCGTTGGTCTCGATAAGGTACTTATACAGCTGGCCCTGCTCGGCGCCAGGAATAAAGCCTTCCCAAATAGCGCTCGTATGCACGGGCACCAGCGGGTTGGCTTGTTCATCCCAGTCGTTAAATTCGCCAATGACATGGACGCTCTTTACGTCGGGCGCCCAAACGCAAAAGCGCCAGCCGCGCGTACGGTTCTGCGTGTCGGGGTGAGCGCCCATCTTTTCCCAGCTGCGCTCCCACATGCCAATGCCAAACAGGTAGACATCGTCCTTGGAGAGCTCCGGTGCGTGCGGGGCGGCTTTGCGGGTAGCAGGCTTTTTGGTTGCTGGCTTTAGCTTTGTATCGCTCACGTTTGATCCCATCATGACGCGGCAGCGTGTTGCCTTGGTGACTAGATGCGAAAGGTCCAAGGCTGCACGAATCGAAGGGACGGCGATAGTTCTATGATTCGTTCCACCTCGCGTGCTCGGTGGAACTTTCGGCAGAAACTACGATAACACCTGTACGTTAGTTTTATGGACGAAAGCGGATTTGCGAGGGCGTTTAATCGGTAAGCGACATGTTTATACCACTGGCAGAATTGCCGTGGTAAAACCCTTGACAGTTTTACCAATTAGGGTTTCAAAACTGATAGGCTTACGTTTGGTAAAACGTTTTTAGCAGGTTGTTTACCATTTGACATCGAAAGGTTCGTATATGTCCCATACCGCCGCTCCCAAGGTTGCTTTTATTTTCGATTGCGATGGCACGTTGGTTAACAGCACCCCCGTCTGGGGCTATGCGCAGCTCGAGTTATTGCGCCGTCATGGCATTGATGGAACGGTCGACGATTTTGCCCAGTTTGAACATCTTTCGCTGGAGGACGAGTGCCAGGCCTACCACGACACGTGGGGCATTGGCACGAATGGAGAGGAAGTTTATCGCGAGCTGGGCGAGATTTTGATTGATGGGTACTCCAAGGTGCCGCCGCGCGAGGGGCTCCTGGCATTTTTGGAGCAGGCGAAGGCGGCGGATATTGCCATGTGCGTGGCTACGTCCACGCCGGCCGAGCTGGTTCAGTCCGCGCTCGCTGGTGCCGGGCTCGACGCTTACATGGAGTTTGTGACCACCACGGGCGAGGCGGGACGCTCCAAGCAGTTCCCGGATGTGTACGAGTTGGCGCTGCGCCGCCTGGAAGAGCGCCACGGGTGCAAGTTTGAGCGCGCATGGGTGTTTGAGGACGCCGTCTTTGGCCTAAAGAGCTCTGGCACCGCCGGCTTTAAGCGCGTGGGCATCTATGACTCGTACGGCCGTATGAAGCGCGAGGACGTGCGCGACAACTGCGATATCTTTATCGACAGCTACGAGGAGCTTGACCTGGCCCGCGTGCTTTTGTTTGAGGGATAGGCGAGGGCTGTGGCTTGCAAAGTACTTGTAGTCTGCGGCTCGCCCGTGGTGGCGAGCGCTGATCTGTTGCGCCGGCTAGCGGGGGAGTGCGACCACGTTGTCGCCGTGGACCGCGGCCTCGACGCGCTGCTGGGCGCGGGACTGGGCTGTGACGTATATGTTGGTGATGCCGACACGGTGAGCGATGAGGGGCGAGCGCAAGTTGATGCCGCTGAGGACTTTGAAGTGGAGCGCCACAACCCCTACAAGGACTACACCGATCTGGCGCTAGCGCTTGATTCCGTCCGCCGTCGTTGGCCGGGTGCCGAAGTGGTTGCGACCTGCGCCACGGGTGGCCGTCCTGATATGGCCCTAAGCGTCCTAGGCCTACTAGCCAACTACAAAGACGCCCCAGTCTGGATTGCCGAGGACAAGGTGGTCGCCCGCATCCTCCACGCAGGCGAATCGTGGACCATTGAGGGCGCCAAAGGCAAGACGTTCTCCATCATCGCCATTGCCCCCAACACCGAGGTAAGCGAACACGGCCTAGAATGGGAGCTAGATCACGCCCCCCTGGGCTTGTTAGCCGACACGGGCATCAGCAACGTCGTCAGGTCAACAACCACGATCCAAGTCCACACCGGAACCGCCATCGCTTACCTATATCAATAGGCATTTAGAGTCTGACCCAAAAAAGTCCTTGCACGTCGCGACAACTTCCCCTATAGTATCTCCTCGTCACGGGGGCGTAGCTCAGCTGGGAGAGCGCTTGACTGGCAGTCAAGAGGTCAGGGGTTCGATCCCCCTCGTCTCCACCATCGTGAATGCAAAGGTCTTCGGTATTCCGAAGGCCTTTTTTCATGCCAAAACACCTCGCGCATAAACCCCTTCCACATCAACAAAAAGTTGCACAATTTATTTCCCATGTCTGTACATAGTTTGTTATACAAACGCGATTATCAGTGTAGATCGCCGTTCCATATGGGCTTCAGGAAAGCGCCTAATCACCGTTAGCATCCCATTAACCTGCATCAACGTGAACAACATCCCAAAATAACCCCCTTAAGCACGCTAAATGAACGATATGTGTCCAACGCAGCCCAAGTAAGTTTCACTAACAGCTTGTGCTAGGATACCTAACGTTACATGAGTTCAACTGTGCTCACGGCTCCAGCAAGCCACTAAGTACAGGGTCGATCAGCATCCGGCCGTAACGGCGGTGCCAGAAACACCACGAGCTCCAATAAAGAAGTCATGCGACTTTATTCATTTGCATTGATGTAATCAAAAGACGCGAATGAACAAATGTTGTATGTCAACACGTTGCAGTCCTTCAGCTGACTGCGTGCGGTCCAGTTTTGTACCCGCTTGACTGGCTCGCACGCAGTCAGCTGAGGCTGTGGGCAAACTTGCGATACACGCCCACAGCCTCAGTTTCTGCACTTCTACATACCGTTCACGGTGGGGCAGAGCCAGGTGCTTGTCTGACTGGGCTCACGGGGTTTGAATATGGAGCGCCTTCGCGCACAAGCGCCCTGGCGAAGCCATACCCAAACCCCGTGAGCCACACGTAAGACAGCAAGGGGGTGGTGCTCGTGTGGTATGTGATCCAGGTCATTAACGGTCGCGAAGACGTAATGCGCGAGCGCATCGAGCGTATGGTGCCTGCGGGCGCCATGCAGGAGCTCTTTTATCCCCAATTTCAAACCGAGATTAAAGTACACGGCGAATGGGTCAATACGACCAAGCCGCTCTTTCCCGGTTATCTTATCTGCGACACGGCAAATCCCCGTACCGTGCAACAGTATCTGCTACGCATGGATGACTTTGCCCGGGTGCTTTCCCAGGACGGTCAGTTTGTGCCGCTAGCAAAAGAAGAGGTCCAGCTTATTGGCGGCTTTACGCACAGGGGAGACCGCGTAGTGCCCATGAGCGAGGCCCTAAAAGACGGCGATCAGGTTGTAGTGACGGCAGGTCCGCTGCTGGGCCACGAAGGCCTTATCAAAACCATCAACAGACGCAAGAGCACTGCTTATTTGGAGCTCGACCTGTGCGGTCGACGAGTGACTACGCGCGTTGGCCTTGCCGTGCTTTCGGCCGAGCAGCGTGTAATGCGAAACCTTAAAAAGGCAATCGCCTAGCTGCGGGCGATTGCCACACAGAACAGGGAGGATCCCCGACCTGAGGACAAACTTATGGAAGAGAACGTGTCGGATAAAACTCAATTAGCAACGGATGCGCCTGCGGGAGCGGCGCTCATTGCTCAGGCCATGGACCGGCGCGAAGGCGCTGGCCGCTACAAGGCCATGCAAT
>CABSMQ010000059.1:0-11851 GCA_902478965.1 uncultured Collinsella sp.
GTTGGGACCCACGTGCAGGTCGCCGGCCTCGTAAATGTCGGCCGTCTTGTCCATGAGCTTCTCGATCTCGTAGAACTCGTCCACGTCCTGCTCGGTCACAAACGTAATGGCCCAGCCCAGCTCGCCGGCGCGGCCCGTACGGCCAATGCGGTGGATGTAGTCGGTCGGCTCGGCCGGCACGTCAAAGTTCACGACGTAGCGCACGTCGCTAATGTCGATGCCGCGGGCGAGCACGTCGGTTGCCACCAACACGTCGACGGTACCGTCGCGGAAGGCCGAAAGGGCACGCTCGCGCTGAGCCTGACTGCGGTTGCCGTGAATCGCGGCGGCCTTGATGCCCTTGCGCTCCAGACGACGGCAGCAGCTGTCGGCGCGGTGCTTGGTGCGCATAAAGACGATGGTGCGCTCCGGGCCCTCCTTCTTGAGGAACTCGGGCAACAGGTTATTCTTGGCCTCGATGGACACCGGGAACACAAACTGATCGACGGTATCGGCGGTCGACGTGGCGGGCGCGATCTCCACGCGGGCCGGGTCGCTCACCAGGTCGGTGATCTCGCCCACTGCCTCCTCGTCGAGCGTCGCCGAGAACAGCAGCGTCTGGCGCTCGGCCGGCGTCTCGCGCACAATGCGGCGGACGGCGGGCAAAAAGCCCATGTCGAGCATGCGGTCGGCCTCGTCGAGCACCAGCACCTTGACCTCGTTCAGGTGGCAGGCGCCCTGCTCGATCAGGTCGACCAGACGACCCGGCGTGGCGACCAGGATATCGCAGCCGTACTTGAGTGCCGCGGTCTGCGGCTTGTAGCTCACGCCGCCCACGACGGTCACGGCAACATGGCCGGTGACGTCGGCAATCTTGCTCGCAACCTCGTCGATCTGCTGGGCAAGCTCGCGCGTAGGAGTGATGACGAGCATCACGGGGCCACGGCCGTTGCCCTCGGGCTTTTTAGCACCGCGACGACGGTTGCGGCCGCCGCGCTCGCGCACGGGCTTGGGAGGAGCGATGTGCTCCAGATTGTTCATAGTCGGCAGCAAGAAGGCGGCCGTCTTGCCGGTGCCGGTTTGAGCGGCGGCAAGCAAGTCGCGGCCTTCGAGCACCACAGGGATCGAACCGACCTGCACGGGCGTCGGCGCCGTGTAGCCCAGGTTCTCGATAGCACGAAGCATCTCGTCCGAAAGCCCCAGCTCGTCAAAGGCGGGCAGGCTCTCGGTAGCGGACTCGACGGCCTGGGCAGCATTGGCCTCGTCGGCGGCATCGAAGGCAGCCTGGGTCATGGCCTCGCGGGTCTCGTCCAGAATCTCGGCGTCCGTGACGTCGGATACAGAATTACGCATATGTTGTTGTTCCTTATCTGCACGCGCAATGGGCGCGGCATGCGGCCGCGCGGGCGTGCTTGGTAGTGCGCTAATACATACAAAAACAGGTGCGCACAGAGAGGACGTTGCTCAGCACGCTGGCGATCGCTTTGGCAGCCCTATCACGCGCCGTCCAGACGCAGCAGCTCTAAGCGATGGAGCAGATTCGCCGCCGGTTAGTATACCCGTGCTTCGCATGCCCCCACGTAAACCACAGATGACGGGGCAGGAGGAGCGGGCCTGGGCCGATTGTCTCAATCTGTAACAGCTGCGGGACAAAACCGGGTCCTAATTGTTATAGATCAAGACAGAGGGGGATTTCCGTCCAGTCCAAACCAAATCTCTCAGGCTTCCTGCAATTTCGAACATGTGGCCTATAATGTTGCTTTGGTTACGCTATATATTGCGCAGCCATTTAATACGTCGCCCACCGGGGGCCATTAATTCCTATCGCCATATTGGCTAGGAAGCAATCAAAGGAGGTATCCGTGGCAGCAGAGACGCCTTGCTCGGTCCTCTATAACGATATTCGCTCGTTCGGCGGTCTTAAACATCTCGAGATCGCCCGAATGCTCATCAATGGAAACTCTTATCTCGGCAGTACCCTGCTCGAGAAATGCTCTTCCAACCGCTCGTATCTCACCCGTTACATCGTCCATCGCAAGCCTGACCAGTGCGCGCCCTCCATCTACAGCGACTTTACCGTCACCACGCTCAACCTTTCCTCGGTAATCTACAGCAAGCTCGGCGGCGGCGAGTCCGCCTATCGGGCAATCGCCGAGCACTATCGCGGTCCGGCCGCCAACGAAATGATGTCGGCTCTCGCCAGCTACAAGCTGGACAGCCGCCTATATGCAAATGCCCTCAATCGCATCGACAACTTTGACGGCAATGCCGTGCGCGAGAAAAGCACGCTTTACCTTATGCTCTTTGTGGCAACGGGGGCGCTCGCCGATCCCGTTCAGGGCGTGGCCACCGTCGAGCGCTTTTGCGACAGCAAGACGGGCGGGCACTTTGGCACCACCGAAACTACCGTCGGACGTGGCTTTATGAGCAGCCTGGAGCAGCCGCGCACCGTCGCCCCCAACCTCGGTCTGCTCAGAACCCATGCCGACAACTGCGCCGACATGCAAATCCATCCCCTCGCACGCGATCCGCGCGGCACCGTGATTGGTTCTTTGCCCAAAACCTCGCCCAGTATCACCGATGTGGGCGCTGACGCATCGCGCGAGCATCTTCGCATTTGGCTTGAGGGTGAGCACTGGTACGCCCAGGGCCTTGGATCGACCAACGGCACGGTACTCGAATCGGGTGCAGGCGACGGCGATATTGTGATTGAGCCGCCGCGCGACCAACGCGAGCCCGGCAAGATCTATCCCCCAGTGGAAATCGAAAACAGCGACAGGCTCCATCTGGGTCTCTACACGACATTCCTTGTCATTGTGGACTAGCACGGACAGCGATCGGAAGACGGTCGCCGTCCGTCTTACGTCTTCTGCCTTCTGCGTCGTAAACGACAATGCTCAGCGGTATACGTGGGCAGTGCGACTATCATGGTACTTTACCGATATCCGCACTGCTCGCGTATACGTGCGGCAACCCATGCCAGACAAAGGAACGCCATGGATACTACCGATAGCGCCTATGGCGACAAACTCGTCCGTCTCGATACGTTCGACACCGCCGTGGCGGTCGACCCCAGTGCCGAGGACGACGCCAAGCGTCGGTTTATGACGCTTATTCTCCAGACGGCCCACCGCAACAACGGCAACATCGGGCACGTGCTTCGCGCGACCAACACAAGCGGCGAGGTCTTTGCCGTCAAGCTACTCAAGGACAACGCCATCCTTTCCGGCCAAGCCCCCGACCGCTCCGCCGAGCAATCGGCAGCGCACCTGGCCAACACCGCTGCGCTGTTCGAGGAGTACCGTCATCTGTGTACCGTCTCGCACCTGCGCGGATTTCCGCGCGTCTATGGCTACGGATCGTGCGAGGATGACCCGCTCATCCTCATGGAGTGGGTCGAGGGCACCTCACTCAAGCAGGCGCTGCCCCTGCTTCCTCACGACGCCTCGGGCGGGCTGACCACCCAGATGGTCGCCGCCGTCGGAAACGCCGTGCTTCGTGCGCTCTTGGTGACCCAAGGCCTCGTGAATCCGGTCGTCCATCGCGACCTGTCGCCTGCCAATATTATGTTCCGCACCACCAGCCGAACGCTCGAGCAGCAGATTGCCGATTGCTCCTTTGACCCCTGCCTCATCGACATGGGCTCCGCGACCATGGCTCTCGGCGACGACACGATCACCCGGCGCGCCGACATCTGGCGCTTTGCCACGCCCGCATACGCCGCGCCCGAGATGCTCACGCAGGATATCGAAGGCATCGCGGACCTTCGCCGTTCGCCGGCAATCGACGTCTATGCGCTTTCGAGCATTCTGTACCAGCTCTACAGCGGTCGCAAACCGTTTGACTTTGAGTCGACGGACGCCGCTGCAACCGGCTCGTTCTATCTCGTAAAGACCAAGACCAAGCCGGCACGCTCGAGCCGCGCTGCGAGGGCGATGAAGCGCTCGTCCAAATCATCATGAAGGGTCTCTCAGTCGAGCAGTGCGATCGTCCCACCGAGCAGCAGATGCTCGAGGTGCTCTCGGCATACCTCACCGATGCCGAATCCGAGGGCCGCGAAGGCGCGGGCAGTGACGCCGCAATCGACATCGACTCCGGTACACACCTTAAGGTCGACGTCGCCGGCGAGCGCGCGCGAGAGATCCTGGAGCAGGCCCGGCACGATGCCATGACCCGCCGCCGCTTTATTATCGGTGGCGTCGTTGCAGCCGTTGCGGGGCTCAGCGTTATCGGGGCGGCAACCCATGGCTTTGGCATCCCCGACTACCTTGACGGCATCCGCGGTTCACTTGACGACTACACCTGGGATCAGCTGCAGGAGATTTCGCTCAAGATTAAGGCCGCCGAGACCCGTAGCGAGGCACGCGAGATTGCCAAGCGCTATCATCTGCTCGATGCCGATGGGCATATCCCCTATCCGTGTACCAAGCGTGTCACGCTCACCAACGGGCTGCAGGTTGGCGCGCAGCTTGTGGGCATCCGCCACGATGAGCTTCTGGACGGGACGGGCAAGGCCGGACTGACGTTTATGTTCGATGCGGGTATTGCCGAGCGCAACGCTGCGGCTGAACCGCCGAGCGCCGGCTGGGCAGATTGCGAGCTGCGGGAATGGCTCAACGGCGACGGCCTTAAGCTGCTGCCCAACGAGTTGCGCGCACTCATCAAATCTGTCAAAAAGATCTCGAATAACGCTGGCGCCGCCAACAGTGCATCGTGTCTGAGCGAGTTGCCCGCAACCCTTTGGCTGCCCGCCATGGTCGAGCTGTGCGGTACGCAACCGCCCGATTCGTTTGCCAAGGACTATCACTACCTGGCAGACATCTACAACGGCGAGGGCAAGGAGTATCAGCTCTTCCGCGAGCTCAAGGTAAGCCCGTATTCCACGAACGAGACGATGGTCCGCCAGTGGAAGGGCAAGGACACCTGCTGGTGGGAGCGCACGGTGAGCCCCGACACATCGGAGAGCGAAGGCACGCTCTATATGAATCGCGTGGGGCACGACGGCGACGTCTTTACGTACGCAACGCCTGCGGACAAGCCAAACAAGCTAACCTGTGTGATCCCCGGGTTCTGCATCTAGGCGGCGGGCGTCTTGCCGTGACGGGACCCCTCCCCGGCAATTGTCTCGATCTGTAACACCAGCTCGGCAGATACAGGTCTAGATGTTACAGAACGAGACAAACCCCAACCCCGCGAGACAACATCTCAATCAGTAACAGTAAAGGGTCAAAAACCTCTCTAGATGTTACAGAACGAGACATTAGCTTGCCGAGAACTTCGCCTCGTAAATGTGATTCAAGTGTGTCGATATTTCCTTGCCAATGTTGCGCAACAGGAACCCTTTCGGCGGTCGTAACGTACGAATTGTCATAGGTACCCCTTCAACGATTGGGAGAAGAAATGGCAAAGTACGCACCTAAACACTTGAAAGTCTCAGGCGGCGCCGAGCCTCGCCCCACATTCTCGGGCCACAAGGCAACACGACTCGCCGTCACCGCGGCAACCACCATCGCTATGACTGGCTCGACGCTGCTCGCGCCGTTCTCGGCATTTGCCAACGATGCAAGTGATACCACGGCACAGGACGCGATCATGTCGCCGCTTGCTGTCCACGCCGGCGAGGCGGCAGGCTCCGCAGTAAAGGCAAACGCCCAGAAGATTGCCGACCTGCAGGCTGCGATCGATGCCGCAAAGGCTGCCGAGGCAGACGCCAAATCCGACTACAACACGGTGGCTGCCCCCTATACCGAAAAGCAGGCGGCCCGCGACAACGCACAAAGCACCTATGACGCCTCCGTCTCCGATAATTCGCAGGCAGAGGCCGCCGCGCGCGCCGAATATGCTCGCCAGCTCGATGAAAGCGTCAAGGCGGCCGACAGCGCCAGTGCCACGCTGAAGGATGCCCAAGGAAAGCTCGATGCAGCCAAGACCGACGCCGAGGACAAGTCGAAGGTCCTTGATGCCGCAAAGCAGGCGGCAGCTGATGCGCAGGCCAAGCTCGAGGCAGCCCAGAAGGCAGCCGCCAACGCAACGCCGGAGGAAATCAAGGTCGCCGAGCAGGCTGCCGCAGATGCGCAGGCCGCTCTGGACCAAGCAAAGGCTGCGAAGGCCGCTGCCGATTCCGCGCTCGCCGATGCCCAGCAGGCTCAGAGCGCCGCGCAGAGCGCTTACGACGAGGCGGCAGGCACGCTGGCTTCCGCTCAGCAGGAAAAGACCGCCGCGGATGGTAAGCTAGTTGCGGCACAGACAGCGCACAAGCCGATTTGGCGGCCGCAAAGGCAGGCGCCGAGGGCCCGGAGTATGACGCCGCCCAGGCAAAGGTCGATGCTGCCCAAAGCGCACTCGACCAGGCGAAGCAGCAGCAGGCGGCTGCCGAAGCAGGCCTTTCTCAGGCAAATAGCGACGTTGCATCCAAGCAGGACGCCCTCACCGGTGCCGAAAGCGAGCTCGAAGCCAAGAAGCAGACAGTCGCAGCAGCCGAAAATGATGTAACGGCAGCCCAGACGAAAGCCGATGCGGCGCAATCGGAGTTGACCTCGGCAAAGCAGGCACATGCTACCGAACTGGAGAAAGCAAAGGCCGCTCAGAAACAAGTCGATCAGGCAAAAGCCGAGAAGGAGCAGGCAGACAAGGCGCTCAAAACTGCCAAGGCAAACCAGGCGGCCGCCGATCAAGCCGTTATCGATGCACAGAAAGCATACGATACGTGCAAGGCGGCAACCGATAAGGCAACGACGGCGGAGGCGCAGAGCGTCATCGGCTTCTACCAGTTCATCGGTGCCAACGACGCTGCAAACATCATCTATAGGCAGAGCGATAAAAACCCGACGACCATTGGCGATAAAAAAGACGGCACGTCACTCGACAACGCCAAGCTTTCGTTTGGCAAGCTGCGCGAAATTAATGAATATCGCAAAAGCGTCGGCCTTAGCGAGCTTAAGGTAACGGCAGAGCAAATGGCAATCGCTCAGTCTGATTCCAATTACTCCGACGCAACGAAGGGGCACTCAGACTATGCCGGATTTGAAAATGCCGCTTGGAACTTCAGCACGAAAGAAAACATCGCGCACCAATGGGTTGATGGCGAAAAGAAAATATTTGACGATGCTGCAGCGAAAGCCGGCCTTGGCAACGTTGCCCCCAAAGATGCTTGGAAGACTTTCTGGAGTCACGGTACCGAATTCGGAGCCCAAGGCGTGGGTTTTGGCACCGTCGGCCATTATTTGAATATCGTACAACCTAACGCCAAAACCATGGGATACGGCATCAACTCGCGCGGAACCCTTTGGCCGTATGTGTTCGTCTTGGAGATCGACAACAATTACGGTTCGTACGAGAAAGAATACTCGATCGATGAACTCGAGAATCTCTTTGATCAGTATCAGCTGAGCCTCTCCAAAGCCAGCGAAAAGCTCGCCGCCGCAAAGACGGACCTTGAACAAAAGCGCAGCACAGCGGCATCGAAAGCCAATGCCGTAAAGGTAGCTGAGACCCTCGTCGCTCAAAAGCAGGAAGGCGTTGATACCGCGAACAGCAACCTTGCCGCCAAGAACGACAGCGCAGCAAGTGCCGCCGCCGCTGTTGCCCTAGCAGAGCAGAATCTCGCCAAGGCAAACGGAAAAGTTACCGAAGCCGAAGACCAGGTCAAAGCCGCCCAAAGTAACGTGGCGACCGCAGAGCAGGTCGTCAACCAGAAGCGCGCCGAGCTTAAGGCATCGCAAGAGCAAGCCGCTCAGAGTCAGAAGAAGGTTGATGACGCCAAGGCAGAAACTCTCGTAAAGCAGCAGGCTCTGCAAGATGCAAAGAAGGAACTTGCCAAGTATTCTGCCGATGTTGCTGCGGCTCAGGAAAAGGCTGACAAGGCCCATCAAACGCTTGATGAAGCCACGGCAGCCCAGACGTCTGCCCAGAGTGCTCTCGAAAAGGCGGAGCGCGACGCGGCTGCCAAGAAGCAGGCCCTCGACACCGCGAAGGACAACGCCGAGGCCAAGGCGGCGACCGCGGAGCACGCTGCGAGCGATCTGACCACGGCGAAAAACGACTTTGCTTCAAAGAAGGCCCATGCCGACGCCCTGAGCAACGCGGCCAACAATCTTACCGCGGCCAAGGCGGCCAAGAAGGACGCCGACGCAGCAGTGACTGAGGCCGGAGTCGCCCTTGGTGCGGCAAATGATGCCATCGCGAACGCCGAACAGGCGATCGAGAATTCTCAGGCCGCATCGGATGCCGCTGTCGCTACCCTCGGAAAGCTAAAGTCCATCAACGTCGAAAACGGCATTGCTACTGGCTCTGATGCAAACGCGAATGATACGCTCAATGCCCTCTTTGCCAAGTGCGTCGCCGCCAAGCAGGCAGAACATAACGCAAAGGCCGCACTTGATGCCGCTCAGGCAGACCTTGATGCTGCGACGCCCGCCTACACCGCAGCGCTCAATGCCTACAACGAGGCGAAGGCAAAACGCGTAGCCGCCGAGCAAGCCCTGAAGGACGAGATCGCCCGCCAGGAGCAAGAGGCAGCGAAGGCCGAGCAGGCCAAGATCACGCAGGCTGCCGCTAAGCCGGCTGCTGGAAAGCCGTCTACCGGCAACGCCAAGACGGCCGCCAACTCGGCACTTCCCACCACAGGCGACAATGCTGCGCTCACCGGTGAGACGTTTGTCATCGGAGGTGTCGTGCTCGTAGCCGCTGGCGTCTTCCTGACCGACAAGAAGCGTCGTCAGGAGTAAGGATTTCAGGAGGACGGCTTCTCCTCCCTCCCACCGCTTCGCAAACCCTGCCCAGCATGCGCCGGGGCGCCCATCACGCGGGCGCCCCGGCGTTTTACGTTGTATGCCCGGGGCATCTGCTCCGAGATTGTCTCGATCTGTAACAAATACTCGGTAAAACGGGGTCTAGTTGTTACAGATCGAGACGTTAGTTTTCGGCTGAAATATTTGTCTAAATCTGTAACAGCTATGGTTCAAAAACCGGTCCAGACGTTACAGATTGAGATGTTTGGCAGAGACGGCCACCGATTGAGCAGCCACCCTCATCTGTAATGAAAAGTCCTACATTCAAACTATTACTGGACACCCCCAGGGGGTATGGGTGTATAGTATCGACAGGTTAACATTCACGCCACCGAGCCACAGAAAGGAGAAGCCATGGCTCAAGATAAGTTCGACGTGGGCGGCATGACATGCGCCGCCTGCCAGGCGCACGTGGACCGTGCCGTGAGCAAGCTCGACGGCGTCCAAAGCGTCGCCGTCAACCTACTCGCCGGTTCCATGATGGTCGACTACGACCCCGCGCAGGTCTCCCCCGACGATATCTGCACCGCCGTCGACCACGCGGGCTACTCGGCCTCACCCGTCGACGCAGGCACCGGTGCCGCCGGCTCAAGCGGCAGCTCGCAGGCCAGGTCTGGCGTCACCCATATGGAGTCGCCGACCAAAAAGTTGGAGGCCGCCGCCTCTGCCATGCGCACCCGCCTCATCATCTCGATCGTATTCCTCATCCCACTGTTCTACATAGGCATGGGGCACATGCTCGGCTGGCCGCTGCCCGGCATTTTCACCGACCATACCCATAGCATGACGCTCGCCCTCACCGAGCTCGTCCTGCTCATCCCCATCGTCTATGTCAACGACGCGTACTTTATCAACGGGTTTAAATCGCTCGCGCACGGCGCGCCCACCATGGACGCCCTTATTGCCGTGGGCGCGACCGCTTCCGTCGCCTGGTCGCTCTACGCCATGTTCATCATGGCCGACCAGCTAGCCGCGGGTCAGGTCCACGAGGCCATGATGACGAGCATGGACAACCTGTATTTTGAGAGCGCAGGTACGATCTTATCGCTCGTCACCGTGGGCAAATACCTCGAGACGCGCAGCAAGTCCAAAACCGGCGGCGCTATCGAGGCGCTCATCGACTTGGCACCCAAGACCGCGACCGTCGTTGCCGATGACGGCACCGAAACCACCGTTGATGTCGACGCCATCCTTCCCGGCCAAGTCCTGCGCATGCGCCCCGGCGAGTCCATCCCCGTCGATGGCGTGGTGCTCGAGGGCAGCTCGGCCGTGGACGAGAGTGCGCTCACCGGCGAGTCCATCCCCGTGGAAAAGACCGCCGGCGACACCGTCAACGCCGCCACCGTCAACCGCACTGGCTCGTTTACCTTCCGCGCTACGCGTGTGGGCGCCGACACGTCGCTTGCCAAGATTATCCAGCTCGTCGAGGACGCCAACGCCACCAAGGCGCCCATCGCCCGCATGGCCGACAAGGTCGCCGGTGTGTTTGTTCCCGTGGTATTCGTGATCTCGGCCATGACCTTCGTGGCGTGGATGGCACTGACCGGTAGCGTGAATGAAGCGCTCACCTCCGCCGTCGCTGTGCTGGTAATCAGCTGTCCGTGCGCACTGGGTCTGGCCACGCCCGTCGCCATTATGGTCGGCACCGGCAAGGGCGCCGAGATGGGCATTCTGTTTAAGAGTGCCGAGGCGCTGGAGAACCTGCGCAGCGTGGGCACCGTGGTGCTCGATAAGACGGGTACGGTCACCCGCGGCAAGCCTGCCGTGACCGATATCGTGGTAGCCACGCGCGCCGACGGCTCGCCCGCCATGAGCGAAAAGGCGCTGCTCAAGCTGGCCGCCGCGCTGGAGCGCTCAAGTGAGCACCCGCTGGCCGAGGCGATTATGGCCGAGTGCGAGGCGCGCGGAATTGTCGCGCGCATGGTCGAGGACTTTGCCGCCGTGCCCGGTCGTGGCGTTACAGCGCGCGAGGGGCAAAACGCCATCGCAGCCGGCAACATACGTCTGATGGACGAGCTGGGCGCGAAGGTGCCCGCCGGCCTTGCCGAACAGTTCGCCGCCGAGGGCAAAACACCGCTGTTCTTTGCCAAGAACGGCGAGCTTGTCGGTACCATCGCCGTGGCTGACGAGGTCAAAGAGACGAGCGCCGAGGCCATCGCCGCGCTCCGCAAGCTCGGCGTCAACGTGCGCATGCTCACCGGCGACAACCGCGTGACAGCCGAAGCGATTGCCCGCCGCGTGGGACTGAGCAGCGAGCAGGTCATCGCCGACGTCCTCCCCGCCGACAAGGAACGCCACGTGCGCGAGCTGCAGGATGCGGGCAGCAAGGTCGCCATGGTGGGCGACGGCATCAACGACTCCCCCGCCCTGGCGCGCGCCGACGTGGGCCTTGCGATCGGCACCGGCGCCGACATCGCCAAGGAGGGGGCAGATGTGGTGCTCATGCGCAGCGACCTCATGGACGTCGCCCGCGCCATCGAGCTGTCGCGCGCCACGATCCGCAACATCAAGCAGGACTTGTTCTGGGCGCTGTTCTACAACGGCATCGGCATTCCGCTTGCCGCGGGCGTGTTCTTCCCTCTCACGAGTTGGCAGCTCTCGCCGATGTTCGGCGCCGCGGCCATGAGCCTGTCGAGTGTCTGCGTCGTGTCCAATGCGTTGCGCCTGCGAACCTTTAAGCCGAAAGTGGCAAAATAGGCTCACCATTCAGTCCATTTAGAACGGGTTTTCCAGATGCCCGAGATTGACCTGAAAGAGGAGCGACGCGTACTTTGATACGCGAGCGACGGCTTGAAGGTCAAGGTCGGGTGCCTGGGAAAGCCGACACAACAGAGAGGAATATCCATGCGTTTCACAATTAAGACTTCCGGCCTTATGTGCGGCCACTGCGACGCCACCGTCGAGACGGCGCTGCTCAACGTTGCCGGCGTAACCGATGCCGACGCCGATCACGAGACCCAGACTGTCCAGGTGGAGTGCGCCGACACCGTGACCGCCGAGCAGCTCGCCGCCGCCGTCGAGGGCGCCGGCGAGAAATTCCATGCCCTGTCCGTAACCGCCGCGTAGCAGGCGCCACCTACTCC
>CABSMQ010000060.1:0-11420 GCA_902478965.1 uncultured Collinsella sp.
GGGCTCGGAGATGTGTATAAGAGACAGGAAGACCACGACCAAGACTGCTGCTCCCAAGGCGGAGGCTAAGGTCGAGGCCAAGCCTGCTGCCGCCAAAGAGGAGCCCAAGGCCGAGGTAAAGGCCAAGCCAGAACCCACCAAGGAGACTTCGGTCTCCCCCGCCGCTCCGGCAGAGAAAAAGGCCCCGTCCAAGAAGACGTCCGTCCGTAAGGCCACGGCCACCCGCAAGCGCCGCTAGCCCACACACGATCCAAAACCTAATCAAACCCTATACAAGGGGCGCTCCAACCGGGCGTCCCTTCTCTGTAGGTAGTTGGTAAAACGATTTTCTAGGACAACCGTTCGCCGATGGTAAACGGATGTTGTTTATACAGCCTGTGTACAACAGATATACTTATATCCTGTGCGTAAAGCCCATGACCAGCAGGCCATGATTCTATTGAACTGGACCGTACTATGAGATTGATACACAACAGCCGTCTGCCGCAGTTTCGCACTCCGTTTGGCGCTGTGACCACTGGAACTTCCGTTTCGCTCTCCGTGATTCTGGAGGATGCCGATCCCGCGCAGGCAACGCTTACGCTGCGCACCTGGGTCGATGAGATCGGTGAGTCTCTGTATCCCATGACGCACGAGGGCGACGGCATATTTACCGTAGAGCTTGAGTGCACCGAACCCTGCCTTGTGTGGTACAGCTTTATATGCAATATCGAAGGTCAGCCCGAGGTCCGCCTGGGCGCACCGCAGGGACGCACCGGCGGCGAGGGCGTAACCTACGACTACGCCGAGGTTCCGTCCTTCCAGATTACCGTCTACAAGCACCGCGAGAACCGTCCCACTTGGTACGAGCGCGGTATGGTCTACCAGATTTTCCCCGACCGCTATGCCCGCGACGAAAACTGGCGCGAGCGCACGCTTGCCGAGGTCGAAAAACCGCGCAACGGAATCCAGCGCCGCATGGTCGAGGACTGGAACGAGCCGCCCGTGTACGAGCGTGCCGAAGATGGCTCCATCAAGACCTGGGACTTTTACGGCGGCTCGCTCAAGGGTATCCAAAATGACCTGCCCCGCATTGCGGAACTGGGCTTTACGGCCATCTACCTCAACCCCATCTTTGAGGCCGCGAGCAACCACCGCTACGACACGGCCGACTACACCAAGATCGACCCGATTCTGGGCACCGAGCAGGACTTTACGGAGCTGTGCGAGGCGGCCGAAAAGCTCGGCATTTCCATCATCCTGGACGGCGTCTTCAACCATACGGGCGACGACTCGATCTACTTTAACCGCTACGGCAACTACCCCGGCGTCGGTGCATGGCAGAGCGAGGACTCGCCGTGGCGCGATGCGTTTTACTTCAATGAGGACGGTTCGTATGACTGCTGGTGGGGCGTGGGCAACATGCCCGCCATCAACGAGAATTCCGAGCTGGTGCGCGAGAAGCTCCTGGGCAAGGACGGCGTGATCCGCAAATGGCTGCGCGCCGGCGCCCATGGCTGGCGTCTGGACGTGGCCGACGAGCTTTCCGACGACTTCCTGGCCGAGATCAAAAAGGCCGTACTCGCCGAGAAACCCGATGCGCTACTGCTCGGCGAGGTCTGGGAAGATGCCTCCAACAAGATCAGCTATGGCCATCTACGCCGCTATCTGCAGGGCTCTGAGCTCGACTCCGCCATGGACTACCCCTTCCGCGACATGGTCATCGGCTTTTTGATGGGCTACAAGAACGCCTACCAGGCAGCCGAGGATATCGAAACCCTGCGCGAGAACTACCCGCGCGAGGCACTGGCCTGCGCACTCAATCTGCTTTCGAGCCACGACCGCCCGCGCATTATCTCGGTGCTCGGCGGCGGCCCCGACGAGTCGCAGCTACCCGAGAGCGAGCGCAGCAAGTGGCGCCTAGACGACAACTCCATGGGCCTGGCCAAGAGCCGCTTTTGGTTGGCGACGCTCATGCAGATGACCTTCCCGGGTGTGCCGTCAATCTATTACGGCGATGAGTACGGCTTGGAGGGCCTCACGGATCCGGGCAACCGCCGCACGCTGCCGACCAAGGACCAACTCCACGACTTCGATACGCTGGCTATCGTTAAAAACGCGTCTGCCGTACGCCGTGCGCTGCCGTTTATGGTCGATGGCGAAATCAAGGCCTTCGCGCTCAACGACGACGTCTTGGCCTACACCCGCACGGGCAAAGACGGCGAGGCCGCGACGGTTATCATCAACCGCAGCCTGCGCAATTCGCACTGCGTGACGATCCCGGCGCTCGGCGAATGCGCGAGCGATGTAATCAGCGGCCACGAATGCGAAATACACAACGGCACGGTTACGCTCGACCTGTACCCGCTGGGCTCTTCGATCATCTATCACCATGCCGAGAAGCGCCTGCAGGAGCCGCTCGATCACGGCGCGGGCGTCGTGTGCCACATCACCTCGGTGCCGACCGATGACGGCAAGCCGGGCACAATCGGTGCGCCCACGCGTCGTTTTATCGACCATCTGGCCGCCATGGGCATGCGCTACTGGCAGGTCCTGCCCGTCAATCCCACGGACTTCTTCCGCTCCCCTTATGCAGGCCCCTCCGCCTTTGCAGGCAATATCGACCTGCTACCCGAGAGCCACGAGGAGCTGGCCGCCGACTTTGCTACCTGGAAGGCCCACGGCGGCGAGGATGCCGATCCGCTGTACACGGCGTTTAAACATCGCAACGCCGACTGGCTCGAGAAGTACTGCGTCTACATGGCGGTTAAGAAGCACTTTGAGGGACTGTCGCGCCACGATTGGCCGGCGGATGTCGCGCGCTACAACGAGTATCTGATCGATGACAAGCGATTCCACGACGAGGCCGAGCTGCAGGCGTACATGCAGTATCGCTTTGACCTTGCTTGGTGCGAGCTCATGAACTATGCGCACAAGAAGGGCATCGAGGTCATCGGCGATATCCCGATGTATGTCTCGGACGATTCGGCCGATGCGTGGAGTGAGCCCGAGAACTTCTGGCTGTCCGACACCGGTAAGGCGATTGAGATTTCGGGCGCGCCGCCCGACAACTTTGCGCCCGAGGGTCAGGTTTGGGGAAACCCCACCTTCCGATGGGATTACATGAAGAAGAACGGCTATCGCTGGTGGCTCGACCGCCTGCGTCGTGCATTCGCGCTCTACGACCGTGTGCGCCTGGACCACTTCCTGGGTTTCCACAGCTACTTTAGCATTCCCGCTGGCGAGGCCTGTGCCGACGGCCGCTGGCTGTCAGGTCCGGGCAAGGACCTATTCCAGACCGCCTACGACGAGCTGGGTCCGCTCAACTTTATCGCCGAGGATTTAGGCTATCTGACGCCTGGCGTTCGCGCCATGGCTTCGACCTGCGGTTTCCCCGGCATGGACGTGCTGGAGTTTAGCAACTACGACGTTCGCTGCGGAATTCATCCCACGCCTGGCAAGATCCTGTACACCTCGACGCACGACACCTCAACGCTTGCCGGATGGTGCACGCATTCCTTTGCGGGCGGCGACGAGCCGAGCGGCATTGCATTGGCAAGCGAGCTCATGGGCGATGCCCTGGCAAGCGATGCTCCGCTCGTTATGATGCCGCTGCAGGACGTGCTGGGGCTGGGCGACGATGCACGTATGAACGTACCGGGCGTGGCCACAGGAAACTGGACGTGGCAGGCACAGGAGGCCGACATTGCGGCGGCCGAAGAGAAAACTGCGAAGCTCCTGCGCAGCACCCATAGATTCTGGGGCGAAGCGTGATAAAACCCCCGATATAGGGTACAGTTACAGCTGTTTGAATTTTTGCGGGCAGAGCGATCTGCCCGCTTTGTGCTGAAAAGGAAGTATTATGGCGCGCTACGATTACAAGTGCACGAGCTGCGGCAACGTGTTTGAGGTTGAGCACCCCATGTCCGAGACGCCCGAGGTCGTATGTCCCAGCTGCGGTGCCCCGGCGGCCAAGACGTTCTCGGCCAGCGGCATTAAATTTGAGGGAAGCGGTTTCTACAACACCGACCAACGAAGCGGCGGCTCCAGCACAAGCGCCACGAGCGGCTGCTGCGCCAACTGCCCGCACAGCCACTAGAAACCAAACAGCCCCGCGATCAACGCCGATCGCGGGGCTGATTCTTTGCTCTATGGGTAGCTAATTTGGGACGGGGCTTTTTTAACTACCCTGCAGGCGGGGTAGTTAAAAAAGCCCCGTCCCAAATTAGCTACCCTTGGGCCCGTATTACTTGCGGACCAGGCGGGCGCAGAAGTGGCCGTCGTAGGAGTCGGCGTTTACCGGCACGCTTTGGAAGAGGCCTCGATCGTTCTGCCGTACGGATACGAGCTTCTTGGCCTGATCGAACTCGGGGAGTTGCAGGATCTGCGCCTCGGAAAGCGGTGCGACACTAAAGTCGGCGCCCTCGGGAGAGGCCAAAAAGGCATCCACGACCTGCGTATTCTCTTCATCAAAAACCGAGCAGGTGGCATAGATGAGCTCGCCGCCGGCAGCCACGCGCGCGGCAGCCTCTTTGAGCATCGTCAGCTGCAGCTTGGGCAGCTCAACCGTCACATCCTTTTCGGTCAGACGCCACGGGATCTCGGGATGACGACGCATGGTTCCGGTGCCCGAGCACGGCGCATCGATAAACACGGTATCGAACTTGACCCGCTCACCGCGCATGGCATCAAACGATGTGAGAACATCATCGAGCTCGCAAGCATCACCCGAAACCGTACGAACGCCCTGAATACCGGCCTTGTGCAGGCGAGCAAGATTCAGGTCACACTTGCGATCATGCAAATCGAGCGCCGTATGCTGACGCTCATACCCCGCACGCTTGGCCTGACACATCATCACATAGGTCTTGGTGCCACGACCGGCACCAATCTCAAGGCAGCTTCCAGGGCGCGTGGCAGCTGTGGCGATAAGCTGCGCGTTGAGATCAGATGCCACCGCGGCAGCACGCTCAAACACGCCCGATGCAACCATGACCTGCGCATCTACCGGGGCATGGCAGCCCGGGAAGACGGGCGCGACGAGTTGCGAGATATACGGATCGGGCTTGGTCGCAAAGGCGTTCTCATGCAGGGCCAGCGGCGCGGGGGCCAGATTGCCGGCAAAGTTAAGCGCACCCTCAGGCGTGTCGAACGATGCCATAATGCGAGCGCACAGCCAACGCGGCAGACCCATCAGGCGCGACAGACGAACCAAGCGTCGCTCAGGCTCATCCACATCGGACGCCGTTGCAAAGTCCTCAACATTGTCAGCAACCTTATGCAGTACAGCATTGGCCAAGCCCGCGGCGGACTTAGCACCGCAGCGAACCAGCTCAACACCTTGACTTACGGCAACGCGGCCAGGCGTATGCAGATAGAGCATCTCAAAGGCCGAGATGCGAAGCGCCATGCGAACACGCGGCGCGACCTTTTTGGGCTTATCGAGAAACTGATCGAGCAGCTCGTCCAAAATACCCTGCGTGGCGGCAACACCCAGCGCCAAGCGGGCGGCAAAAGCGGAATCGCGCTGGTCAATAGCCTTGGCCGATGCGCGAGAGGACAGCACGTCACGCGCATACACGCCGCGGCGATCGGCCTCCATCAGCACATCGAGTGCAAGCTTGCGCGCGGGAGAAAGCTTACTCATGACAAAACACCCCACGAAGGATCGGCGCCCTGCAAACCAGCAGCCCAAGCAGAAGCGGCCATAGCACGCTTGCCATCAGGCTTAACCTCAAGCAACTCAACCGAGCCATCGGAAAGGCCTAGGTAAACACGCTTGTTCTTAACGTCAACGGCGCCCTCGCCAAGCGACACATCAGCTGGCGCAGCATCGAGTACACGAACCGTCTTACCGGCAATCACGCAACGAGCAGGCGCGGTATCGGAAGAGGCCAGCACATGTCGCACGCAATCGAGCGCCGCCATCTGCGGATCCAGACGCATCTCCAGCTTGGAAATCTTGGCAGCATGGGTAACGAGCGCCTCATCCTGTTCAGTCCACACGGCGGTGCCATCGGCAAGAGAAGGAAGCGTATCGGCAAGCAGTTTGCCGCCAAGCTCACCAAGCTCCATGGTCAGCGCCTCAGCATGCTTACCGGCAACCGACGTGGAGGCCTGGGCACAATAAGCACCAGTATCCACGCCATGCCCAATACGCATAATGGAAACGCCAGCAACCTCGTCACCAGCAAGAATGGCACGCTGAATAGGAGCAGCCCCACGCCAACGAGGCAGCAAGGACGCATGAACATTCACAATACCAAGCGGCGCCATATGCAGCACGTCATCCGGCAAAATGCAACCATAGGCAGCCACGCAGAAAATGTCAGCCTGGGCAGCCTTGAGCGCCTCAACGACCTCAGGCGTCATACGATTAGCCTCAATAACCGGCAACTCTAGCTCAAGCGCCTTGGCCTTAACAGGAGACGGCTCAAGTTTCTTACCACGCCCACGAACAGCATCAGGGCGAGTAATAACAAGCGCAATCTCATTCCCAGCCGCAACAAGCGAAGTCAACGAAGGCACAGCAAAATCAGGCGTACCCATAAACACAATACGCATAAAGGACGTCTCCCCTCAACCAAAGCCGAGACGGCTACAAATTAACAGCGGAAAGCCGAGTCACCAGCCCATCCGCAATAACAATTCAACAAGAACAAATATACCCAAAACCAAAGAAAGAGCCGCAATAAAAGCAGCTCTTTCAGCAAAGCAATTATCAGCGAAGACGCCCCTCCCTGGCCCAACGGCACCCGGGCGAACCGAGCCAGAACAACGCAGTCCCCGGTGCTGAGCGCCCACATATCGTCCCGCGCGCAGTTTCGCAGCAAAGCGAGAATGTTTGAGCACGGGATGATATGTGGGCGCTCAGCACCGGAGACGGTGGGACCTACTCCGTCTCACCCGGTCGAGCGCCGCGGGCCAGGGCGTCCTGGTACTCCTTGACTGCCTTGATCCTCTGCATCGGCTTCAATCGCTCGAACATGGTGTTGCCGTGCAAGTGATCGATCTCGTGCTGCAGGCACACGCAGAACAGGTCGCCCGTGGCCTCGTAGCGAATCAGGTTGGCGTCCAAGTCGTACGCCTCGACGACGACATGGTCAGGACGCTCGATCTCGCAGCTAATGCCGGGGATGGACAGGCAGCCCTCGCTAAACGGCACCAGATGGTCGCTCTGCTCCACAATCACGGGATTGATGAGCACGTACGGGTCGTAGTCGTTTTTGTCGCTGTAGTCGCAGTCGATGGTGACGAGCTGAATGAGCTCGCCGATCTGCGGGGCAGCCAGGCCGCAGCCGCCGTTCTCGAACATCATCTTCTTCATCTTCTCGGCAAGCGTCTCGATCGCCGGGGTGATCTCCTCGATGACGGCGCACTCCTGGCGCAGACGAGGGTCGGGCGACAGTACGATTCCGTTGGCTTCCATGGCCATCCTTTCGGGTTGTTACATCAAATCATAGGCGTCGACGTCAACGCTCACGCTCACGCCGCGCACAGAGCCCACCTCTTTGAGGCAGGCGTCGATATCATCAGAGACATGGTACCCCACGGGCGACTTCACAAGCAGATGGAAGCGGTAACGGTCCTTGGCTCTCTCGATTACACACGAAGCCGGGCCCAGCACCTGCGGCACGGCACTCCCCGCCTGCAAAAAGTCGGGCGCGGCAGCATGCCAACGGCGCTTGAGGAGCTTTGCAATGCGCCCGATGTAGTCCTGTGCTTCGTCTCGGTTCGCCGACCACACCAAGATGTTGACCAGGCGAACAAAAGGCGGGTACAGCGCGTCGCGGCGCTGGTCCAGGTCGTAGTCGGTAAAGATCGAACGGTCATGCTCAGCGACGGCGCGAATGACCGGGTCCTCGGGCAGGTAGGTCTGGATGATGACCTCGCCGGGGCGATCACCACGACCGGCACGGCCGGCGACTTGCTCCAGCAGATCGTAGGCGCGCTCCCCTGCGCGGAAGTCCGGCAGCTTGAGGGCGAAGTCGGCATTGACCACGCCCACGAGCGTGACCTCGGGAAAGTCGAGGCCCTTTGCGATCATTTGGGTGCCCAGCAGCACCGCGCAATCGGCGGCATCGAACTTCTCAAGCAGCTTTTTGTGCGCATCCTTGCCGCGCGTGGAATCGGCATCCATACGAATAATGGCGACGTCCTCGGGCAACATTTGGTGCAGTGCGTCCTCGATCTGCTGCGTACCCAAGCCCATTTTTGCCAGGTAGCGACTGCCACATTTGGGGCAACGGCTCGTGGGCGCGGGATACGGCTGCACGCGCCAAGACGAACCGCATGTGTGACACTGCAGCGTGTGCGTGCGCTCGTGATACGTAAGCGCGGTGGAGCAGTGGTTGCAGGTGGGGACGCAGCCGCACTCGCGGCACATAAGGAACGGCGCAAAGCCACGGCGGTTATGCAGCAACACGGCCTTCTCGCGGCGCTCGACCACACGCTCCAGGCCTTCCATCAGCGGTTTTGAGAACATAGAGCGGCTGCCGTGCGAGAACTCGCGGCGCAGGTCGGCAATGCGGACTGTCGGCAGCACGGCGTGTCCCGGGCGCTCGGGCATCTCGACGCGCGTCCAGGTGGCACCGTTATACGTGCCACGGCGGCAGCGGTCGAGGGCCTCAGCAGAAGGCGTGGCCGAGCCCAGCGCGAGCGGGCAGCGATAGCGACGCGCCATCTCGGCCGCCACTTCGCGCGCATGGTAGCGCGGGCTGGAACCCTGCTTGTAACTGGTCTCGTGCTCCTCGTCGATGATGATAAGGCCCAAGTCGCTGAGCGGGCAAAAGAGCGCCGAGCGGGCGCCCACGACCACGCGCGCGGCACCGCTGGCGACCATATCCCATTGGTCCAAGCGTTCACCGGCCGAAAGGCGCGAGTGGAAGACCGCAACCGTTTCGCCAAAGCGCGAGCGAAAACGGCCGACGGTCTGGGCCGTCAGCGAGATCTCGGGCACGAGCACGCAGGCCGAACGGCCGGCTGCCAGCACGCGCTCGATGGCGGAGAGGTAGACCTCGGTTTTGCCGGAACCGGTGACGCCATCGACGAGCACCACGTCGCCGTGTGCATCCAGGCGAGCTCGCTCAATCTGCGCGAGCGCCTGCTGCTGGCCGTTGGTGAGTGCCACCGGCGCCTTACCGCTCGCCGAGGACAGCGTGGTCTGCTCGCTGCAGCCACGCCACGCACGGCGCTCTTCCACCACCACGACACCGCGTTTTTCAAGCGCCTTGATGGTCGCCGACATGCTGTTATAGAGCAGGTTGAGGTCGCGCGTCGTGACCGGGCCGCATTGGAGCGCCTCGATGAGCTGACGTTGGCGAACCGCTGTCTTGGGCGGCGTGTAGTCGAAACCCTCGGGCGTGAGCATGACCCAGCGGTTTTGGATAGGCTTGACGGCGGGGCGCTCAACCGTCCACACGCCGTCATCGCCCTTGACCACGCGCGGACTTCCACCCGGGGGCAAGAACAAACGCAGGCACTCGGAAAGCGTCGCGACATACTCGCGGCTCATCCAGCGTGCGATACGGGCAGCCTCGACAGTAAAGAGCGGTTTGCTGAGGATAGCCTCGATGGGCTTGATGCGTGCGGGGTCGAGGGCGATGTTGCCTTGTAGGTCGCCCAGCTCAGGCGCAATGTCGACAATATAGCCCGCGGCGGCACGGTTACCAAAGTGGACCAGGACCGTTGATCCGATCTGCGCTTCGCTAGCAAGAGGTTGAGGAATGCCATAGGCAAACGGCTCGGACAGCGCACGCGTTGGGATGTCGAGAACCACGCTCGCATAGGCGGCGATGGGCTCAGGTGCGGGCTCGGGCTGCGCCGGGGCGGCGGCAGGAGCCGCGGACTTCGGAGCTTCCTCCGGTTCCGGCGAACCAAACAGCGAAAGTTGCTCGACCATGGCCTCAGCACCTCCTATCCCATACGTCTACAGAAACAAGAGCCCCGCTCGGGTGAACGGGGCTCGGATACATACGTTTGCGCAGCGATTACAGCGCCATCGTGCGGGCGCGGTCGATGCGCGCCAAGCAATCGTCGCGGCCGACGAGTGCCATGGTCTCGCCCAACGGAGGGCTCACCATGTTGCCGCAAACGGCGACGCGCACGGCCTGGAACACCACGCGCTTCTTAAGGTCCATCTGCTCGGGCAACGGCTCAAGCGCAGCGTCGATGTTGGCAGCCGTCCACTCGTCCACGCCCTCGAGCGCGCCCTTGGCGGCATCCAGAATGGCACCCATGCCCTCCTTGGCCAGGCCCTTGTTGACGGACTTCTCGTCATACTCGAGCGTCTCGGCCGTGGCAAAGATGGGAGCGGCGACGGTCACGGCGTCGGACGGCATCTTGGTGCGCGGCTTAACGATGGCGGCAAGCGCGTCGATCCAGTCCTCGCCGTACTCGACATTACCCTCGATGAGGCCTGCCTCGTGCAACTCGGGGACCATGATCTCGTCGGCAAACTGAGCATCGGACATGCCGTTGATGTACTCGGCATTGACCCAATCGAGCTTCTTGGGGTCGAAGGTCGCGGGGTTCTTGGAGATGCGGTCGAGCGAGAACTTGCTGGCCAGGACATCGCGCGGGATGATCGTGGTCTCGCCGTCGAGCGACCAGCCGAGCAGAGCCAGGTAGTTGACGAAGGCGTCGGACAGGTAACCGGCGTCGCGGTACTCCTCCACCGAGGTGGCGCCGTGGCGCTTGGAGAGCTTCTTGCCGTCGGCGCCCAGGATCATGGAGATGTGGGCGAACGTGGGCACGGGCGCGCCGAGAGCCTCGTAGACCATGACCTGACGCGGGGTGTTGGACAAGTGGTCGTCGCCGCGGATGACGTGGGTGATCTTCATCATGGCGTCGTCGACGACGGTCGCGAAGTTGTACGTGGGCGTGCCGTCGGAACGGAAGATGACAAAGTCGTCGAGCTCCTTGGCATCAAAGGTCACCTCGCCGTGGACGGCATCGTGGATGACGACGTCTCCGCGGTCCTCGGGCACCTTGATGCGCAGGACATAGGACTCGCCGGCCTCGATGCGACGGCGGGCCTCCTCGGGATCAAGATCGCGGCAGCGGCGCTGATATCCCTGGAAGGGGTCCTTGCGCTCCTGCGCGGCCTTGCGGTCGGCGTCGAGCTGCTCCTTGGTGCAGAAGCAGGGATAGGCCTTGCCCTCGTCCCAAAGCTTCTGGGCGGCCTGCTTGTACAGGTCCAGGCGCTCGGTCTGGGCGTAGGGGCCAAAATCGCCGCCCACCTCGGGACCCTCGTCCCAGTCCAGGCCCAGCCAACGCATGGCGCGCAGGATGATCTGCGTGTTCTCGTCGGTGGAGCGGGTGGGGTCGGTGTCGTCGATGCGCAGGATGAACGTGCCGCCGTTAGCACGGGCGAAAGCCCAGTTATAGATAGCGGTGCGGGCGCCGCCAATGTGCAGCTGTCTCTTATACACATCTCCGAG
>CABSMQ010000061.1:0-11419 GCA_902478965.1 uncultured Collinsella sp.
ACGCTTTCGATTGACGCACGCTGCGCCAACCTGGAGGCCGTCTGCTACCTGATTGCCACGCAGTCACCGGTCGCCTCCGACTTCCGCTTGCTGCAGACGATCATCTACGTCGACTTTAACCTGCAGCGCATGACCGATAAGGTTCGCCAGATTTGCCGCGCCACGCGTCATATGATCAAGGCCGACATCTCGCTGCCCAAGGAGCTTGTCGGCACGGTCGAGGCCGAGGCTGAGGCCGTCTACCAGGTGCTGGGCTCTTCGCTTTCTGCGCTCGTCACCAACGACATGTCCATCATCTGCAACTTGGCCGTCGAGGACGAGCCAGTGCACGCCGCCTACGAGAAGTTCTTCCGCACCTTTAACCGCATGGACACGGGCGATTTTATGGACGACGACAGCAACTATGACGACCTGCGCCGCGCCATCATGGTATCGCGCTATCTCGATCGCATCGCCTCGATTTCCATCGATGCCGCCTGCCGTCTGACCTTCCTGTTGACCGGACAGCGTATGACTGCCGGTGATATCGCCTGCACTGATGAGGATGAGCTCGAGAGCATGCGCGTGCCTTCGGGCGAGGGTGTTATCATGAGGCCCGCCGTCGATGCACGCTACGTTGCCAAGGTGCCCGTTAACGAGGTCAGCGAGGGTCTTCGCTACCTGCTCGATCATCTTGAGGATGAGGACGATGGCGAGGACGACGAGGAGTAAGTAACCCCGTTCGTCGAAAGATTGTAAATACCTAAGTGAGCGCGGCCTTGCACATGCGGGGCCGCGCTCTTGCGTTAGCATGGGACTACTTGTTTGGCTGTCAGCGGAGGCGATTGGCAATGGATAACTATTTGGACTTGATGCGCGTTCGCCGCGAGCAGATTCTGGAACGTTTTTATGCGGCGCTCGATCGCGCGGGCCGTCCCCACGACGCCGCGAGCCTCATTGCCGTGTCCAAGACCGTTGGTGTCGATGAGACCGTTGCCGCCATCCAGGCGGGATATCGCCATTTTGCCGAGAATCGCCCGCAGGAGCTGGTTCGCAAGCTCACGGGTCTGGCGGAGCATCCGGAGCTGCCCGAGGTGCGCTTCGATATGATCGGCAACCTGCAGACCAATAAGATCAATGCGGTGCTGGGCTCAGCCGAGCTGATTCACTCGGTGGGTTCGCTGCATCTGGCGCAGGCGATCTCGAGCCGTGCTGTCCGCAAGATTGAGGCAGGCGAGCTCGCCGGCCCCCAGCGTGTGCTCATTGAGGTCAATGTAAGTGGTGAGGAGTCGAAGGGAGGCTTTTCGCCCGATGAGATTCGCGCCGCCGCGGGTGAGCTTGCGGAACTTGAGGGAATTTGCGTACAGGGGCTTATGACTATGGCGCCCCGGGGGAATAAGGATGTGGCACGCCGCACCTTTGCGGGGCTTCGTGAGCTGAGGGATGAGCTGGAGGCGGCGCATCCCGATTTGAACCTGCCTGAGCTTTCCTGCGGCATGAGCGAAGACTTTGAGCCTGCCCTTGAGGAGGGCTCTACGCTCGTTCGCCTGGGCAGGGTAGTATTTAGCCCGGAGTTTGCAGTAAAATAAGGCTCTGAAGTGCGCACTGATTATCGGGGCGCCTGCACTAAACCGCGAGAGGACACAACCATGGGCTTCCTTGACGAGATTAAAAATAAGATGCACCTGGGCGGCCAGCAGGGTTACGACCAGGGTTATGGCCAGGACGACGACTACGGCTACGATGACGGCTATGACGATGGCTATCAGGGCAACGGCTACAGCGGAGCTTCGGGCGAGGGCTTCTACACCCAAGACGAGCCGAGCAACGGCCTGCTGGGGCAGACGCGCCGCGGTGAGGCCGAGTCGGTCGCGGTGTACACGCGCTCCGGCCAGCTGGTCGGCGATGACTCCCGTCATGCAACGACGTACAATCCGCCGTCGCGTTCTCAGGATAGTGTCGCGGGCGGCTATCGTCCCGGCGCTTACGACACGCCGTCGAGCTATGCCGAGAGCGCTCGCGCTCGCGCCGCGGCACCTGCGCCCGCTTCTGCGCCGAGCGACGCCTCGGCCTATGCAAACAACATCATTAACGCCACGCCGCAGCTGCCTGCCTATGTCCTGCGCCCTGAGAGCTATGACGATGTCGAGACCGTTGTCCGCCGCGTGCGCACCAAGCAGCCCGTTGCGCTGATTTTTGTTGGCGTTCGCACCGAGGTCGCCAAGCGTGTCCTGGACTTTAGCTATGGTTTTGCCTGCGGCCTGGGCGCTACGGTCAAAGAGGTGGGCGATCGCGTGTTTATGGTGCTGCCCGCCGGCTGCGAGGTCAAGGATTCGGACCTCAAGAAGCTGCGCGCCGACGGCTACCTTAAGTAAACCCAAGACGAGGAGATTCTCATCAACATCTACACCATTGTCCAGCTGGTCAACACGCTGTTCAACTTCTACTCCACACTTATTGTGGTCTATTGCTTTATGACGTGGATTCCCATGAAGCAGGGCGGCCTGCTGCAGGATATCGCCGCGGTGCTCGATAGCGTCTGCGGTCCGTGGCTCAACCTGTTTCGTCGGTTTATTCCGCCGATGGGCGGCGTTGATTTTTCGCCGGTCGTTGCGATTATTGCGTTGCAGTTGGTGCAGAGGCTGATTCTGCAGCTTCTTATAGGTATACTCGTATAGTACTGGCTCAGTAACTTACGTCGGGCGCCCGGCGCCAAGGCGATGATAAAGGAGAACTTGTTATGGCTATTACCCCTGCTGACATCCAGGCTCAGACTTTCTCTGAGGCCAAGCGCGGCTATGATCCCGCCGAGGTCGACGTCTTTTTGGAGACGCTGTCCTCCGAGGTTGACGCTATGCTTGCCAAGATTGTCGATCTTAAGGGTCGTCTGACTGCCACCGAGCAGCAGCTTGCCGACACGCAGGCCCAGCTTGCCCAGGCTCAGGACGCTGCCGCTCAGGCCGTTCCCGCCGCTCCTGTGGCCGCTCCCGCACCCGACTTCTCCGCTCAGGAGCGCCAGATCTCCGCTGCGCTGATTGCTGCCCAGCAGACCGCCGAGGGCATCGTCAACGATGCCAACGAGAACGCTGAGCGCATCCGCAACGAAGCCGACGCCAAGGCCCGCGAGGTCATCCGTCAGGCCCTGACCGAGAAGCAGGCCGAGCTCGAGGAGATCGACCGTCTGAAGGCTTCCCGTGAGGAGTTCAAAGCCGAGTACCTCAAGCTCATCCAGCACTTCATGGACGATGCGCAGAATTCCTTCCCGTCCGACCTTATGGCCTCCACGCCGGTCGGTTCTGCGGCTTCTCCTGCAGTGACCGTTCCCGCCGCCGAGCCGCTGCCTGTCGCTGATCCGGTTGTCCCCGTGGCTGACCCCTTCGCCCCGATCGACAACTTTGCCGCCGACGACCTGGACTAGCGCCAGAGCTACAATCTCGTGTCCTTAAGAGGAGCTCGCACCTGCGGGCTCCTTTTTTGTGGCTGCATACGGGTTGGGAAACAAAACGCCGAGCTCTGCGTACGATAGGGCAGAACTCGGCGAACGGGTGAGCGGTCAAGGGTAAGTTTTTAAGGCATGTCCCAAAAATCTACTTGAGGAGGAAGTCGGAGAGGGGAATGGTGCGGGCCTCGCGATGCTCGGGATCGGCGATGTGGTCGGCGGGATAGCCACAGACGAGCATGTGATAGGGATAGACGCCCTTGGACAGATTGAACTGCTCTTGTGCCACCTCAGGCTTAAAATGGCATACCCAGCACGTTCCCAGGCCCTGCTCGGTGGCCTCCATCATCATCTGATCACACACGATGGACGTATCGATTTCACTGGAATTCATCTGGTCATACGGGCGCACCCAAGCATCATCGGTAACGCTGCAAATAAGGAAAACAAGCGGAGCCCCAAAGATAGACCCATCACGAGCAAACCGAGGCTGACAAGCAGCAGCCTTCTCCAGAAGCTCAGGCGTATCCAACACCATCACACGAGAAGGATGATTATTGCAAGCAGAAGGAGCAATCCGCCCAGCCTCAACAATGGCATCCACCACCGACTGCTCAACAGGACGATTCTCAAACTCGCGACAAGAATACCGAGACCGAGCCAGATCCAAATACCCCATAACCAAACCCTCCAAAGTCAGCAAATTTATCCAAAGTAAACCAAAGGGTACCCAAAGCCCCATCCACCCAAACGTTTAAGGCGGTCCCAAAGTTCCCCATCGGGCTCAAAGGCCCTGCCAACAAAAGCCCAATCACTTTCAAAGTATCAGCCAAAGTTTCAATGGCGGTACGTAAGGGAGCGGGCCCGACCACTAATACCTTTTGAACGACTCTGCTTGCAGCCGGAGTGAAAAAGGTATTAGTGGTCGGGCCCGCGACCGGTGGGACACGTACCCCCAATTAACTGTTCTTCATGACAATCGAATCCACAACATCGGCCACATTCTCGCAGCAGTCGGCGCAGTACTCCAGGAAGGCGTACACGTCGCGCCAGGCGATGACCTCGAGCGGATCCTTGCCGTTAACGTGCAGGTTGCGCATAGCGTTGATGTAGAGCTCGTCGGCCTCGGACTCGATCGTGTTGATCTGGATGACGAGCTCGCGCAGGGTCTTGGACTTGCGGTAGTTGGGAAGCTCGACCATCAGGTCCTTCATGGCGCGGCAGGCATCGGTTACCTTGTGAGCGATGACGATGGCATCGGGGTGGATGCTCTGGATGTTGGTGAAGTAGACGCGCTGCACGACGCCCTCGATACGATCGAGCACGGTGTCGAGCGAGCAGCTCATCAGGTCTAGATCCTCGCGCTCAAGCGGGGTGATAAAGGCGGTGAGCAAGGCGTCTTCGAGCTCGTGGTGCTTCTTGTCTGCCGCATGCTCAATCGCATGCATCTTATCGAGCATGTCGTGGATCTGCGCGGGGTCAAAGTTCTCAAAAATCTTGGTGAGCAGCTCTGCGGCCTGGACGGCGAGGTCGGCGCAGGCGACGTAGTTGTCAAAGTAGAACGAATCGGGTTTCTTTGCCATGAGTGGTCCTTTCGAGGTGAAGATGGGCGGGCGAGGTAATGCAGTCCGGATGGACGTTCGGTTTGACTAGAGGAACATCATGAACAGCTTGGCCATGACAAAGCTGATGAGTCCGCAGGCAGGGAAGGTGAAGAACCAGGTGAACATCATGTCCTTGACGACGCCGAAGTTGATGGCCGAGAGGCGCTTGACGGCACCGACACCCATAATGGCGCAGGTTTTGATGTGCGTGGAGGACACGGGGATGCCGGTAAGGGTGGCAAGCAGCAGGTTCGCGGCGCCTGCGAGGTCGGCAGAGAAGCCCTGATACTTCTCGAGCTTAACCATGCTCTGGCCGACGGACTTGATGATGCGCTCGCCGCCCACGCTGGTGCCGATGCCCATGGTTGCCGAGCACAGCAGCATAATCCAGATGGGGATGCCGGCATCGCCGACGCTCGTCTGGCCGCTGGCGAAGGCCACGCCTAAAAAGAGCACGCCGATGAACTTCTGTCCATCCTGCGCGCCGTGCATAAAGCTCATGGCCGCGGCACTCGCGATCTGAGCGTATTTAAAGAAGACATTGGCACGTCGCCTGTTGGCGGCGGCGAAAAGAATCGAGACGAGCTTGCACAGGACCCAGCCCATGACAAAGCCCAGGCCGATGGAGAGTGCCAGGCCGTAGATGACCTTCATCCACTCGTGGACGTTGACGCTGCTCGCACCGCCGAGGGCGATAGCGGCACCGGTTAGGCCGGCGATAAGGCTGTGGCTTTGCGAGGTGGGGATGCCAAAACGCGACGCTGTGGCGCCGTAGACGACGATGGAGAACAGCGCCGCGCATAGGCAGGCGAGCGCCATGGTGCTGTTTCCGCCAAAGTCGACGATATGTGAGATGGTGTTGGCGACGCTCGCGTTAAAGTGCGTCATGATGAGCACGCCGAGGAAGTTGAATGCGGCGCTCATGAGAATGGCGGCGCGGGCGGGCATGCAACGCGTAGTGACGCAGGTCGCGATGGCGTTGGGCGCGTCGGTCCATCCATTGACGAAGATGGCGCCCAACGCGAGGATCACGGTGACGGCAAGGACTGGGTTCGACACAATTTGGCCGAGGAAGGTTGAGAACGTTACGTCCATATATGGGCTTTCTCGAAGTTTGCAGACACGTTACAAAAACATGATAAATCGTATCACCTCCTGCGGGTCTCTTTACCGAGTTCTGATGGGAGAAGTGAACTTTTTGGCACTAAAATTGAATATTAGCCCTGTTGACCGCGGGTGTTCTTTTTGCTAACACGCCATGCGGACACGTGCGATTACTACGACACTCCAAAACCACAGTCTGTTCGCTTTACAACGTGCAAACATGCGTTCGATAATAGGAGGCATGGAATATCGACAGACAGACGGCAAAACTCGGCGCGTACACAAGCAGTATGTGGACGTCGTGGCTCGCATCCTCGCGGGCGGACAAGTCGTGCCGGTTACCGTCTGCTGGGTCGACGGTCGCTGCTTTACGATTGACGAGATTGTCTCGTCCACGGGCTTTGGCTTAACGGTTCACGGTGTTCGTACGGCGACCTATAAGGTGCGTTTTGGCGGGCACGCGACCGAGTTGTATCTGGAGGACCAGACGCGCGAGCGGGCGGACGGCTCGCAGGCACACGTGATGCGTTGGTGGGTCTGGGCCTTTGATCGCACGCTCGAGGGCGAGCGCCGTAGGTAAGGACGTACGGCATTCGGGTACAATGACAGGAATCTTGTCAGCTACTGCGCTGTCGCGGCGCTTTTGAAAGGACGAAATTATGAACGATATTCAGGGCTATCAGAACGGCCCCATCGAAACCGGCGCAAGCCGTGCCAAGGAGATGTCGCCGCGTGCGTATAATCTTGCCATGTCTGCCCTCATCTTCTTGGGCTTTTGTGCCATGGGCGCTGGTGCTTACTTTACGAGCACCATGGCGTTTGCCCGCATGATGATGAGCGGCGTCGCCCTGCCACTGGTCTTTGGCTCGTTTATTTTGACCATCGTCGGCATGGTCATGATGTCGGCCGCCGCCAGTAAGCAGTCCGTGGGCCTGTCCCTTGTGGGCTACGTAATCTTTGCGAGCACCTTTGGCCTGACCGCGTCGTTTGGCCTTGCCAACTACGACCTGCCCACCATCAACACTGCCTTTATCGCCACGGCCGCCATCACCTTTGTCTTTGGCGCCTTGGGCGTGACGTTCCCCAAGTTTTTCCAGCGCGTATATGGCATCGGTTTTGGCATTCTGCTCGCCACTATTCTGGTTGAGATCGTGCTGATGTTCATGGGCGTCTCGCAGACCATCACCGACCTGATCGTGATTGTGGTGTTCGCCGGCTTCATCGGCTACGACACCTATGTGGCAACGACGGTGCCGCCCACGCTGCCCAACGCCGTACTTATGGCATCCAACCTGTTCGTGGATATTATCAACGTGTTCCTGCGCATTCTGAACATCCTCGGCCGTCGCGATTAAAGCGCGGCATTGCGATGCTTCCTGCCGGACACGGTAAAACGATGCGAAAGGCGGTCCTTCGGGACCGTCTTTATGTGTGCGGCGGGGTATCATGGATGGGAAAAGCCGATAGCGGCAGCGACAGGAAAGGTGGTCATGTATGGCAGACGTCGACAGCAGGAACCGTAACCGCAGGTCCAACCGAGCGGGTCAGCCCAATCCCAAGCGTGAGGCACGTGCCAAGGCCGCCGAGTGCCATGTGACGGCTGTGTCCGAGGCCTGTGCCAAGGACATCGAGCGTTCGCTTGCCGGCGTGCGCGAGTTCGATGGTATGCCTGCCGGTTTTGTCGCGGCGATGAAGACCAGGGTCCAGAAGGCAGCGGCTGCTGAGGAGCAAGCTGCCGAGGACGTCGAGGCTGCCGAGGTCGAGGCTACTGAGGCTGCTGAGGTCGAGGCTGCGGTCGATGCCGAGGTGGCGCCCGAGCCCGTCGAGGAGGCCACCGAAGCCGAGCCCGCGCCTGCCGCCGAGGAGCCCGCTCCGGTCCTGCCCGAGGTCACCGTGCTCGACGCCTCTGCCACGCAGGCCATTCTGGATAACGGTCGAGGCTACGCGCAGTTCTGCGACATGGCTGTGCTTGCCTTTGCCTCGTTCACCAATCCGGGCGGTGGCTACATCCAGGGCTATCTGGGCCAGGAGGCCACGCTGTGCGCCGATTCGTACCTGTACAATGTCCTTGATAAGCAGCGTAAATGGTACGGCGAGAACCGTCGCCGCAACATCAACTGTGAGCTGTACCGCAACCGTGCGCTGGTGGTGCCCGCGGTGCGCTTCGACCGCAAGCATGTGCACGCCTATGCCGACGTAATCGTCGCCGCTGCACCCAACGCCAAGCGTGCTCGCCAGGAGTACCGCGTGAGCGACGATGCCTTGCTTGACGCCCTGCGCGACCGCATTCGCTTTGTGCTTGCTATCTGCGATGAGCTGGGCCGCGAGAAGCTCGTACTGGGTGCTTGGGGCTGCGAGAACAACGGCTTTGACGCCGAGGCCGTGGCCGAGCTCTTCCGCAAGGAGCTCGCATCGGGCGACTTCAAGGTCAAGCAGGTCTTCTTTGCCGTGCCCTCTACGCGCTGGGACGAGGATTTTGCCAAGTTCGAGCACGTGCTGGCAAACTTCCCCGAGCGCAACGAGGAGTCCTATGCCCAGGTTGCCGCCCGCGCCGCAGCCGCTCGTGCCGCCGAGCAGGCCCAGGCAGCAGCCGAGGACGATGAGGACGAGGACGACTGGCGCAAGTACCTGTAAGCGGTGCGCGCGATGTGATATGCCAAGCCGACGGGAGGGATTGCTCCCGTCGGCTTTTTACGGAATGGGGAACTCAAGATGAAAAACGTTCTGTGCTTTGGTGACAGCAACACCTATGGCTATGATCCGGCGGGTATGCGCGACGGCACCGCAGTGCGCTATGCGCAGGATGTGCGCTGGTGCGGTGTGGTGCAGCGTGACCTGGGTGAGGGTTGGCATGTGATTGAGGAAGGCCTAAATGGTCGCACGACGGTGCGCGACGATATGTGCCATCTGGACACCAACCTCAACGGCATTCGCGCGCTGCCGATGCTGCTCGAAGCCCATAAGCCGCTGGACGCGATCGTGATTATGCTGGGCACCAACGACTGCAAGACGGTCTTTGGCGTGACAGCCTCCGATATCGCCCGTGGCGCCATGGCACTGATTCGCGCCGTCCGCGCGTTTGCCTGGACCGATGCCGCGCCCTGCCCACGGATTCTGCTGATGGCGCCTATCAAGATTAAGCCGCAGATCGCCGACGTATATATGACCGATTTTGACGAGCATTCCGTAGAAGCCTCGGAACATTTTGGTGAGTACTACGCGCATGTGGCTGAGCAGTTTGGCTGCGACTTTTTGAATGCCGCCGACTTTGCCGAGCCGGGCGATATCGATTATCTGCACATGATGCCCGAAGGCCACGAGAGCTTGGGACATGCCGTGGCAGCCAAGCTCCAAGAGATGCTCGGTGAGTAGCGCAGCCCCAAACCAGTACAAAAGTTTCCCTTGCGGCGGCTTGTTTCGTTGGTTTGTCTCGATCTGTAACAGCTGTAAGGCCGAAAACGGGCTAGATGTTACAGATTGAGATTATTCAGGTTGATATCGGTCGTTTGTCTCGATCTGTAACATCTAGGGTCGATTTTGCCGATCTACTGTTACAGATCGAGATTATCTTCTCGGCAGAATTTGAATGTCTCAATCTGTAACAGGTGGGCCGAAAAATGGACTCTAACTGTTACGGATCGAGATGTCTGTGGGAACCACCGCAAAGGTGTCTGTCCCCTTTGCGGTGGTTTTGGACTGCGAATCTTAGTACTGCCACATGTGGTTGACGGGGCCGGAGCCTTTGCCCATGTCAAAGCCGGCGGCGAGAGCGCCCGTTAGGTAGGCCTTGCCGGCATTGATGGCGTCGGCAAGATCCATGCCCTGCGCCAGCGCACAGGCGATGGCGGACGAGAGCGTGCAGCCGGTGCCATGCGTGTTACCGGTCTCGATGCGCTTATGGCGGAACCACGTGGTGAGCGGATCGCCCAGGTGGTTGCCCTCGTCATCGAGCGGCGCGGGCTCTGCTAGCACATCGTTGGCCTCGTTGACAAAATGCCCGCCCTTAACGAGGGACGCGCAGCCAAAGCGGCGGGTGAGGAGCATGGCAGCGTTTTGCTGCGTGCGCTCGGAATCGACCTCGTAGTCGAGCAGCGCCATGGCCTCGGGAATGTTGGGCGTGATGACGGTCGCCAACGGGAACAGGCGACGTGTGAGCGCCTCGGCGGCATCCTCGGCAATGAGGCGAGCGCCCGAAGTGGCGACCATGACGGGATCGACGACGATATTTTGTGCGTCCCAGGCACTCAGGCGGTCGGCGATAACCTCGATAATCTCAGCAGAGGAAACCATGCCGATCTTGACGGCGCTGGGTCGGATATCGTCAAAGACGGCATCGATCTGCGCCGCGACAATATCCGGGGAGACATTCTGCACGGCGGTGACACCGAGCGTGTTTTGTGCGGTGATGGCCGTGATGGCTGTTTCGGCATACAGACGGTGCGCCGTGATGGTCTTGATGTCTGCCTGAATGCCGGCGCCACCGCTGGAATCGGATCCTGCGATGGATAGAACGGCTGGTACCTTACTGTGATCCATGTTCGCTCCCTTGTCCGGTCGGATTCAAATGGGTCTTTTACCCCGCATTATAAAGATGCCCGGGCCGGCGATATGCCGAACCCGGGCGCGAGATGCAATTTTTACGCAAATGCAGGCAAATGTTCACATGTCAACAATTGACGAACACCTTGTGGCCGTTTGTGGCTCCGGTGACGAGTTAGTCCTCCATGCCGAGGTCGATCGTCGTGCCTTCGAACACCTTGTTAACGGTGCGGACGGCGCACATCTTGCCACACATGGTGCAAGTGCCCTCGGTGGCGGCAGGGGATTCCTCGTAGCGCTTCTTGCCGGTGACCGGGTCAAGCGCGCACTTCCACATGGCGTCCCAGTCGAGCTTGCGGCGTGCCTGGCCCATCTTGTCATCCATGTCGCGGGCGTGGGGCACCTTTTTGGCGATATCGGCGGCGTGTGCGGCGATCTTGGTGGCCATGAGGCCGTCGAGCACATCCTGAGCGTTAGGCAGGCACAGGTGCTCGGCTGGTGTCACGTAGCACAGGAAGTCGGCACCGGAGCTGGCGGAGATGGCGCCGCCGATGGCTGCGGTGATGTGGTCGTAACCCACGCCGATATCGGTCACCAGCGGCCCCAGCACATAGAACGGGGCGTTGTGGCACAGGCGCTTCTGCAACTTCATATTGGCGGCGATCTCGTCAAGCGCCATGTGACCCGGGCCCTCGACCATGACCTGGACGCCGGCTGCCCAGGCGCGCTTGCACAGCTTGCCCAGCTCTATCAT
>CABSMQ010000062.1:0-11181 GCA_902478965.1 uncultured Collinsella sp.
GGCTTCTCGGGCGGCGGAGGCGGCGGCGTCGGCGGAGGCGGCGGCGGAACGTTCTAACGGTCCTAAATTACGGATGGGCTTTTCTCGACAGCCGTCGGGGAAAGCCCATCCCTTTTTATTCGCTACCTACGAAGACTGTCCCCAGCGACTAGGTGTGGCTGCTGCCAAGGAGTGTCCCGGGGTGCCGGCACAAAGGGAACGTCCCTAACTGCCGGGTTTAGGCTGTTAGGTCGAGTTCGTAGAGGAAGCTTTCGCGCGGCATGTCGTGACGGCGCTCTTCGCGGTTGGCGCGGTGCGTGGCCGCGCGCTTAAAGCCGTGCAGCTCATAGAACTTCCACGAGCAGTTGGAGTCGGTGTACAGGTGCGCCCTCGTCGCCCCGCGCGAGGACAGGTACGAGACCGCGGCATCGAGCAAAACCGAGCCAACGCCCAGTCCGTGGACATCGCGATCCACGGCAAGCAGCGTGACCTCGTTGTCGTGCGGCAACGGGCTGCTCTCGAGCAGGCGGTTGTTAGTTCGGATGGTTGCGCGCACAAACGATAGATACTCGGCGCAGGCATCGGGCTCCAGCTCGCGCATTTGCGACAGCAGCGAGCGTTCGGTATCCATCCAATGTTCCTTGACGGTGGCGCCGGAGCTCTGTCCCGCACGCGCGAGCGAAATGCCGCGCGCCTGACCGTCGATTACGGCAACCTGCGAAAACGTCGACGACGAAAGACAATAGGCGAGGTCGCACGCGGCCTCAAGGCGGTTGTACTCATCGTTATCCGAATTGTTATGCCAAAGCTGCTGCAGAATCAGCGCGATGGCGTCGAAGTCTTCGGTATCAAACGGTCGGTAGAGAACCCGCGAGACCATGGTGCCTCTTTCTTTTGCGGATGCATATCGAGCACAGTTCTACCACGCTATTGGTATCTAATTATGGTGCCCCTGTGTTCCATGAACTCACCGTGCCCGGTGCCGTGCCCATCCCCTCCGCTCGCAAACTTTTTCTGCACATGCGCCCGTTGCGGGGTGCAACGTCGCGCTCGATGCGCTACATTGAATCAGTATTTTCAATGCCGCTGCGCGAGCGCTGCAGATCGACGTATCACCGACTCACAGAGCACGGCGGCGTACCAGACAGGAGGACTGCATGGGATCTGATGTGAAGATCGCACGCGCGTTGATCTCGGTTACCGATAAGACGGGCGTCGTCGATTTCGCACGGACGCTGGTTGACGACTTTGGCGTCGAGATCATCTCTACGGGCGGCACGGCTCGTGCCATCGAGGACGCGGGCGTTCCCGTAACCCCCATCGAGGAGTTCACGGGCTATCCCGAGATGATGGACGGCCGCGTCAAGACGCTGCACCCCAAGGTTCACGGCGCGCTGCTGGCCCGCCGCGATTCCGAGCAGCACATGCAGGAGGCGGCTCAGCACGGCATTAAGCTGATCGACCTGGTCGTCGTCAACCTGTACGAGTTCGAGAAGACCGTCGCCAACCCCGAGGTCACCTTCGCGGACGCCATCGAGCACATCGACATCGGCGGTCCCTCCATGCTGCGCTCTGCTGCCAAGAACGCCGCGAGCGTTACCGTCATTTCCGACCCGGCTGACTACGACGCCGTCCTGGCCGAGATGCACGAGACCGGCGGCTGCACCACGCTTGCCACCCGTCGTCGCCTGCAGGTGAAGGTCTACCAGACCACCGCCGCCTACGACACGGCTATCTCCCGTTGGCTTGCCGCCCAGGCAAGCGACGTGGCGGACACCTCTGCCAAGCTCGAGATCTCGCTGGAGAAGGTCGACGACCTGCGCTATGGCGAGAATCCTCAGCAGAAGGCTACGGTCTACCGCTTTGCCGAGGGCTGCGAGAACACCGCGAGCTCGCAGTTCCCGCTCGTGGGCTCCGAGCAGATCCAGGGCAAGCCGCTCAGCTACAACAACTATCTGGACGCCGACGCCGCCTGGAACCTGGTCCGCGAGTTCGACGAGCCGGCCTGCGTGATCCTCAAGCACCAGAACCCCTGTGGCTCCGCCGTGGCCGAGGACATTACGGCTGCCTACGACCGCGCCTTCGCCTGCGATCCCAAGAGCGCCTTTGGCGGCATCATCGCCTGCAACCGCGAGGTTCCCTTTGATCTGGTTGAGCACTTTGCCGATCAGAACAAGCAGTTCGTCGAGGTCATCATCGCCCCGAGCTACACTGCCGAGGCGCTCGAGCGCATGGCCAAGCGCCCCAACCTGCGCGTGTTGGCGACCGGCGGCGTGGACCACGGCGCCCAGGTGGAGCTGCGTTCCGTCGACGGCGGCATGCTGGTGCAGGAGGTCGACCACGTGACCGAGGATCCCGCGACCTTTACGTTCCCCACCGACCGCAAGCCCACCGACGCCGAGATGGCCGAGCTCGAGTTTGCCTGGAAGGTCTGCAAGGGCGTTAAGTCCAACGCCATCCTGATTTCCAAGGGCAAGGCCGGCATTGGCATGGGCCCGGGTCAGCCTAACCGCGTTGACTCTGCGCTGCTTGCCTGCGAGCGCGCCGAGGACTTCTGCGAGCGCGAGGGCGTGGAGAAGGGCGGCTTTGCCTGCGCAAGCGACGCATTCTTCCCGTTCCGCGACAACGTCGACGTGCTTGCTGCGCACGGCGTGACCTGCATCATCCAGCCCGGCGGCTCCAAGCGCGACGACGAAAGCATCCAGGCCTGCAACGAGCACAATATTGCTATGGTCTTTACCGGCGCCCGCCACTTTAGGCACTAAGTTTCGCCCCGAAACAAAATAATCTCTGCAAAAGACGGTCGCTCCGTTTGGAGGGCCGTCTTTTTGGTATAAGAGGACGGAATGACTAACACGAAAGGTATGACCATGCCCCAGATTGATGATGCCGAGCTGTTTGGCAATGCCGAGGATCAGCGTGCGTACGAGGACTTTTGCGCCAATCAGGAGGCGGTCGAGAAGTTTACGCTCGACAAGCCCGCGCTTGTCTGCCGTTGGCGCATGTCCAATAAAAAGGTGCCCATGCTCAACCGCCACATTCGCGCACTGTCCGAGCGCCTGGTGCAGGGCGAGCCGCTTACCCATAACATGCTCAGCTGGGCTAAACAGCACGTTGAGTGGTCGCTTGCCGAGGGCGATTACACTGCGCACGACGGCGTACTCATGCTGGTGATCGACGTCAATGGCAACGCCGCCATGACGGTGGGCGAGTACGAGCCGCTGGCCGATACGTCGGCTAAGGCGCTACGTGCCCGCTCCGCCGAGGCCCGCTCCGAGGCCGACGAAACCGGCGTGGCGCCCGAGCTGCTCGCCGCCGTCAACAATGGCGAGCTTGCCTTTGTGGCGCCGGCGGACGAGTTCCTGTGCGGCACGGCGACGCTCATTGAGCAGCTGGCCCAGACCAAGGGCATCTCGGTCACGCGCGTGGACATTCCCGCGCAGCTTAAGGGCGCGCTGTTCCTAGTGAGCGACGAGCACGGCGTGGTCCCCGCAACCGAGACGGACGCCGCCGAGGCCGACGCCGCCACGGTCGCCTTCTTCGCCGAAGGCTACGAAAAGCTCCGTGCCCGCCGCTAAATGATTTTTCTGGGACGGGGATTAAAGAACCATTTTGGTCCCCGCCACCGCTGCGAGTGCGAGGCGGACAAAACGGCCCCGCTCGCGAACAGTTCTGTCACCTGGCACCGCGCGAGGCGTGTACTCGCGACGCCGTGGGCATAATGGTGTGGAAAGTGCAAGTTACGCGAAATGGGAGGACACATGGCGCTGATCTATGTCATTGAGGACGACGAGCCCATTCGTCGTGAGCTTGTCGACATCCTTGCCCGCGCCGGGTTTGAAGTCGAGGCCTGCGAATCGTTCGAACATGTCTCGCGCGATATTCTCGCCGCTGCGCCCGACCTGGTGCTGCTCGACCTCACGCTTCCTGTCAAAGACGGCCAGCACGTCTGCCACGAGGTTCGCCGCGAATCCGAGGTTCCCATCATCGTCCTCACGTCGCGCACGACCGAGATCGACGAGGTTATGGCCATGACGCTCGGCGCGGACGACTTTGTTCCCAAGCCCTACAGCGCGCGCGTGCTCGTGGCGCGCATCAATGCCTTGCTGCGTCGCACCGCGGCGGCGGGCGAGCGCAGCACGCTTGTCCACAAGGGCCTGGAGCTCGACCTCGCCCGCTCTACGGTCACCAACACGGCAACCGGCACCAGCACCGAGCTTACCAAAAACGAGCTGCGTATCCTCTCGCTGCTTCTGAGCCGCGCGGGCAAGATCGTTTCGCGCTCGGCTATCATGCAGGATCTGTGGGACTCCGACGCCTTCGTGGACGACAATACGCTTACCGTCAACATCAACCGCCTGCGCACCACGCTCGAAAAAATCGGCATCAAGGGGTATTTGACTACGCATCGCGGCCAAGGCTATTCGGTCTAGGGGTCGGCTATGTCGTTTGGCAAATTCTTTAAAGATGCGTTGCTTCCCGTCGCCGTGTGGACGTGCGGCGTGCTGCTGAGCTGCTTTGTGCTGACGGTCGCCGGTGCTTCGGCATCCATCGTGGTCGTGGCGGTCGGCGTGTCCTTTATCTTTGGTATGCTCGGCATCGTGATCGAATACGCGCGCCGTCGCCGTTTTCTGCGCCAGCTGGAGCGTGCGGCAGAGGAGCTCGAGAGTCCCGCATGGGTGCAGGAGATGGTGCAATGCCCGACCTATGCCGAGGGCGAGCTCGAGTACGAGGTCTTGCGCCGGGTGGGCAAAGCCGCTTGCGACGAGGTTGCCGAAGGCCGGCGTCAGACCGATGACTATCGCGACTATATCGAGAGCTGGGTCCACGAGGCCAAGCTGCCCCTGGCGGCGGCTCACCTGATTTTGGAAAACCTGGATGGCAGCGAAGACGACCTGTCGCGCGTGGATGACCTGGGCCGTGAGCTGACTCGCGTGGAGCGCTATATCGACCAGGCGCTGTACTACGCGCGCTCGGAAGTCGTGGAGCGGGACTACCTGATTCGCCGCTGGGATCTCAAGACCTTGGTGACGGGCGCGATTAAAGCCAACGCGCGCGAGCTCATCGCGGCGCACGTGGCCCCGGTGTGCGAGAACCTCGACTTTGAGGTCTTTACCGACGAGAAGTGGCTCGAGTTTATTCTGGGCCAGCTTATTCAGAACAGTATTAAATATGCGCGCGAGGACGGCGCGAAGATCGTGTTTTCGGGCGCGTTGCTGGACGAGGGCCTGGCGAGCGAACGCATCGAGCTCACTGTCGCGGACAACGGCTGCGGCGTGAGCGCGGCCGACCTGCCGCGCGTGTTCGAGAAGGGCTTTACCGGCGACAACGGCCGCACCACCAAGCGCGCAACGGGCATCGGCCTCTACCTGGTGGCGCGCCTCTGCTCCAAGATAGGCATCGACGTCACCGCGGCATCCGAGCCCGGCAAAGGCTTTGTCGTCACGTTTGCCTTCTCGACCAACAAGTTTCAATACTTTGAGTAGTCGTCGCGGTGTAACGTCCCGGAGCGTCATTCACGTTAAGGCAATTATCCCAAACGGGATAATTCCATCATGATGTGCTATGATTATCCCGTTTGGGATAATCATAGGGGATTAGCATGCAAGACTGGAATGAGCGAACGATTTTTGACCCAGCTGAACTCGGTGCATATTTGCGTGAGCGCCGGAAGAAGCTCGGTTATACCCAACGCGATGTGGCTGATTTCAACCAGTGCAGTTTGCGCTTTGTGAGCGAGCTTGAGCGTGGAAAGGCGGGTGCCAATCTTCGCCAAACCCTTCAAATCGCTAACAGCTTGGGGGTCGATTTGATCCTGAGGGAGAGGGGCGACGGCTCATGGCATTAAAGGTTTATCGTGAGTATCGGGGAACGTTTGAGCTGGTCGGAGAATTTGAGAGGGCCGACCCCGTAAACGAGACGTTTGCATATGATGAGGGATATCTTGAACGCGACGATGCTGCCGCACTCTCAGCTTCTCTTCCCTTGCGACATGAGCCATATGCCAGCAATGAGTTTTCGGCCTTCTTTTCGGGCATGCTTCCCGAGGGCCCGGTTCGGCATGAGCTGTCGATGCGTTTTCAAATCCCCCAGTCAGACTATTTATCGATGCTCGAGCGTTTGGGCGATGAGTGCGTTGGTGCCTTGAGGTTTCTCGGCGATGAGAAATCGAGCTACGATCCGGGCTATCGTCCTCTGCAAGACGAGGATTTTGAGGCACTTTCTAAGGCGGAAGTGTTTGAGATTGCAAATGATATGCAGGATTCGAGGCTGTCGTTGGCGGGCGCTCAGTCTAAAACCGGTTGGTTTTTACCGCGCGGTAAAGATGCAAAAAAGGCCGGGTCGGGGGATTGGATGCTGCCGCTCGGCTCTGCCCCCTCGACTCACATAGTCAAGATTGCTTCAACTAAACATCCGGATTTGCCGTTCAACGAATTAATTTGCATGACGGCAGCGTCTGCTGCTGGGCTTGAAATTGCCCGTTCAGAAGCTTCGGATACGATTCCTGGTGCGTTCTTTTCCGAGCGTTATGACAGAATCTGGAGCAATGAGCCGCCGTCGATGAGCGGATTCGATGTGCCTCTGAGGCTGCATCAGGAGGATTTTTGCCAAGCGGTTGGCTGGCCTTCGTATATGAAATACGAGACACGTCCCGATAGCTGCTATATGGCTCTTTGCGGCCGATTGATAAGAGAGCAATCGTCTAACGTAATTGCTGATACTCAAATGTTCGCTCGTCAGGTAATGGTCGATTATGCGTTGGGGAATTGCGACTCGCATCTCAAGAACCATTCGTTTCTTTATAGTCCGAGTTGGCGGGAAAAGAGGTTGGCCCCTGCATACGATATTGTTTGCACGACGATAATGGGATACGACCATAATCTTGGGATTGATATTGGGGATCACCGGGTGATCGATGGGGTGACTCCTGAAGATTTCGAATTCATGTCTCAAGATTTGCATCTGCCACTCAAGATGATCAAGAACATCGCGGCGGAAGTGGCTGAAGAGGTGTCTGCCCAGCTTGCAGAACTTGCCTCTGCAACCGGAGATTTGGGTCGGGTCGCTCTGAAAATTCAGACGGATTCCGTTGAGAGAATGAGGGTTCTGGAGCAATTCTCAGCCTAAAGCAAAGCGGGGCCACCGTAATGGTGGTCCCGCTCTTGGAAGACTTGGGCACGTGGGCTTGCGCTCCGCGATGCGTTAGGCGTACGTTTGCTACTTCACGACCAAGATGTCGCAGTCGGTGTTGCGCAGCAGGAACGTCGAAATTGAACCCAGGAGTGCATACTTGATCGAGGACAGGCCACGAGCGCCGCAGAGCACCAGGTCGGGCTTGACCACGTCGAGCATCTCGTCTTTGAGCGTCTCGCGAATGCGGCCGGCGCGAATCATGACCTCGACCTCGGGAATGTCGGGATTGGCCTTGGCCTCTTCGAGCTGCTTGGCGATGGAGTTCTTAAATGCCTCCTCTAGGCCGTTGACCAGATCGACTGGATATGAACCGGCGCTCTCGAGTGCCGTGGAATCGATAACGTGGCCGATAATCAGCTTGGCGCCGTTGTTCGCGGCGACCTTGATGGCGCGTGCGAGCACAAAATCCTGCTGCTCAGTACCGTCGAGTGAAACAAATACCTTGGTGTAGCCCTCGTTCATGGTTTCCTCCTTGGTCTATCGCACGGGCGTGGGGCTCGTGCATCGGGCGGGCGCGGATGCGTGGCCGCCGGACACTTTATCTTGTTGCAGTTATACCCAAGGATTTGGGTTTGACCGCTCGCAATTCTGTGAACGGGCGAGTTTTTTGGTAAGGGTAGGCGCAGGCGCGCCGTCAACGGTTGATAATGGGACATCGCCCGCACCGTCCGCAGAACAATATCGGCGGGTGTCTAACGAGGGGGTCCCTTTGGATATCATCGAGCTTCTAAAATCTGCCTTCATGGGCCTGGTCGAGGGCATCACCGAATGGCTGCCTGTTTCGTCGACCGGTCACATGATCTTGGTGGACGAGTTCGTCAAGATGAACGTGAGCGAGACGTTCTGGAATATGTTTCTGGTCGTGATTCAGCTTGGCGCCATTTTGGCCGTCTGCGTCCTGTTCTTCTACGACCTTAATCCGTTTTCTCCCAGCAAGGGCAAGGAGGGCCGTCGTGACACCTGGGTGTTGTGGGGCAAGATTGTGCTTGGCTGCATTCCCGCCGCGGCGATCGGTCTGCCGCTTAACGACTGGATGGAGGAGCATTTCTATAATGCTCCCGTCGTGGCGCTGGCGCTCATTGTGTACGGCGTGCTGTTTATCATGATCGAGAACTGGCGCGCGAACAAGCGCGACCAGGCCGCTCTTGCCGGTTCGTTTGGTTCGCGTGCCGTGGTGACGGGCGGACGCCCCGCTGGTGCGCATTTTGCCACGTCCACTGCGACTGCCGCTGCAGACGATGACGATAGCCTAGACTTTGGCTCCATCACTACGCTCGAGGACCTGAGCTGGAAGACCGCGCTGGGTATCGGTTGCTTCCAAGTGCTTTCGCTGATTCCGGGCACATCGCGCTCCGGCTCCACCATCATCGGCGGCCTGCTGCTTGGCTGCACACGCTCGGTGGCGTCTAAGTTCACGTTCTTCCTGGCCATTCCCGTCATGTTTGGCGCGAGCGCGCTCAAGCTGGTCAAGTACTTTATTAAGGGCGGTACTTTCGGCACCAACGAGATCGCCATCCTGGGCGTGGGCTGCATCGTGGCCTTTGTGGTTTCGCTTATCGCCATCAAGTGGCTTATGGGTTTCGTGCGCCGTCACGACTTCAAGTGCTTCGGCGTCTACCGCATCATCCTGGGCATCGTGGTTCTCGCGTACTTCTTTGTCCTGGAGCCGATGCTCGGTTTGTAACTCGGTCGATGCCGCACGGCGGCCAGGGCGACAACTTGTCATTCAAAGAGGGCGGCATAAAAGGTCTATGCTGCCCTCTTTTCATGCCAATTTGTTCGCCCTGGCCGCCGCTCGCTACCGTGGCCATGACATCGGCGGTTCCGTGATTGTCAATAGATTGGTGCAAAGCAACCTGACCCCATTGCGCCAAATCCGCTGGGGCGGGTCTGACGGTGGCGCACGGAGTCGTGGTGTGATTTGCGCCGGTGTCCGCGCGGCTCGGTATACTGGTACGGCTCAAACTATGGCGCTGCCCGCAGGCGCGCCGTCCGTCAGATGAGGAGTCGCCCATGACCCAGCCCCTGCCCTGGGAAAAGAACGCCGCGGTACCCGTGCCGCCCGCGCCGGAACCCGTGCCGCTCGATGCATACACCGCCCCTGCAGCGCCGGAGCCCGAGCTCGTCCCGCTCGACATCTACGACGCTCCCGCGCCGGCGCCCAAGCCCGCCAAGCCGCTCGTCGACATTGACAGCCTTAATCCCGCCCAGCGCGAGGCGGTCCTGTCCACCGAGGGTCCGTTGCTGGTGCTCGCCGGCGCCGGCTCGGGCAAGACCCGCGTCTTGACCTTCCGCATCGCACATATGCTCGGCGATCTGGGCGTTAAGCCTTGGCAGGTTCTTGCCATCACGTTTACCAACAAGGCCGCGGCCGAGATGCGCGAGCGTCTGGCGGCGCTCATTCCCAGCGGCACCCGCGGCATGTGGGTGTGCACCTTCCATGCCATGTGCGTGCGCATGCTGCGTGAGGACGCCGACCTGCTGGGCTATACCGGTCAGTTCACCATCTACGATGATGATGACTCAAAGCGCATGGTGCGTGACATTATGCAGGCGCTCGGCATCGAGCAAAAGCAGTTCCCCATCAACATGATCCGCAGCAAGATCAGCTCGGCCAAAAACGCCATGATCGGCCCCGAGGACATGCTCAAGAGCGCCGATAGCCCCAACGACAAAAAGGCCGCGCAAGTCTACCTGGAGCTGGAGCGCCGCCTGCGCGCCGCCAATGCGATGGACTTCGACGACCTGCTCGTGCGCGCGCTTGAGCTGCTGCGCACCCGCCCCGAGGTGCTCGATAAGTACCAAGAGCGCTTCCGCTACATTAGCGTCGACGAGTATCAGGACACCAACCACGTCCAGTACGAAATCGCCAACCTGCTGGCCGCCAAGTACCAAAACCTCATGGTCGTGGGCGACGATGACCAGTCCATTTACAGCTGGCGTGGCGCCGACATCACCAATATCCTGGACTTTGAGAAGGATTTTAAAAACTGCAAGACCGTCAAGCTGGAGCAGAACTATCGTTCCACGGGTCATATCCTGAACGCCGCCAACGCCGTGGTACGCCACAACTCGCAGCGCAAGGACAAGCGCCTGTTTACGGCCGAGGGCGATGGCGAGAAGATCCAGGCCTTCCAGGCGAGCGACGAGCGCGACGAGGGCCGCTGGATTGCCGGCGAGATCGAGAAGCTGCATGCCAAAGGCACGAGCTACGACGACATTGCCGTGTTCTATCGCACCAACGCCCAGTCGCGTATCCTCGAAGATATGTTCCTGCGCGCGGGCGTGCCCTACAAGATCGTGGGCGGCACGCGATTCTTCGACCGTGCCGAGATCCGTGATGTCATGGCCTACCTTAAGATGATCGTGAACCCGGCCGACGAGATGAGTGTCAAGCGCGTCATCAACACACCGCGCCGTGGCATCGGCTCCACCTCGATCCAAAAAATCGAGCAGCTGGCGCGCGACAACCGTTGCTCGTTCTTCCAGGCTTGCGAGATTGCGTGTGCCGAAACCGGCATGTTTAGCGCCAAGGTCCGCAATGGCCTGTCAAGCTTTGTGTCGCTGGTGCGCGAGGGCCGCCGCATGGACGGCGAGCTCAAGGACGTCGTCGAGATGATTGTCGATAAGACGGGTCTGCTGCAGGCGTTTCGCGCCGAGGGCACCATGGAGTCTGAGAGCCGTGCCGAGAACATCCAGGAATTCCTGGGCGTCGCTGCCGAATTTGAGGAGACGCACGAGGACATCGAGGGTACGCTCGAGAGCTTGGAAGAGCTGCGCGCAGCTGGTGTTGCCGACGTGCCTGCCGGCGCCGAGCCCGTCGTGGTGAGCGCGCCCGCGCCCGAACCGGGGCCATTTGCCCCGGCATCCTCGTTTGAGGCACTCGTCGGCGCGCGCGATGCCGCAGGTTCCAATCCGCTCGATAGCCTAGCCGCCCCGGCGCTCTCGCCGCAGGATGCCCTGGCCGCCGCCATCTGTCTCTTATACACATCTCCGAGCCCACGAGAC
>CABSMQ010000063.1:0-11098 GCA_902478965.1 uncultured Collinsella sp.
GCTTTAAGGGCGAGCGCCCGCTGGCTTCCGAAAATCATCGGACTCAGATTGTACACACCTTCGGAAGGGAAATTTGAATGGTTGGCTTTATTCTTACCGGTCATGGACAGTTCGCACCCGGCCTAGCTAGCGCTATCGCTATGGTTGCCGGCGACCAGCCCGCTTTTACCGTCGTTCCTTTTGAGGGCGACCAGGCTGCTTCCTACGGTGAGGATCTCCGCGCCGCTATTACCGCCATGCGCGAGGAGTGCGATGGCGTGCTCGTCTTTACCGACCTACTTGGCGGCACCCCGTTCAACCAGTCAATGATGATTGCCCAGGATGTCGACAACGTCGAGGTTCTGACTGGCACCAACCTTCCCATGGTTATTGAGCTTCTGTTCCTCCGCGGCAATGCCACGCTCGCCGAGCTTGGCGAGCAGGCCGTGACCGTTGGCCAGACGGGCGTCACCGCCCAGACGGTCGCATCCGTTGCCGGCTCCGAGGAAGAGGATATCTTCGGCGACGAGGACGGCATCTAATGGCCGATTTCGGAGCCAACGTCCTGAGCTCCTCGGTCGCCCTTTTAGGCCTGCTTGTCATCATGGGCTTGATTTACACCATCTGGTCGCAAATCAACATGAAGAAGAAGCAGAAGTACTTCAAGGAGCTGCACACCGAGCTCAAGCCGGGTCAAGAGGTTCTTTTCGCCGGCGGTATCTACGGAACCGTCAAAGGCATCGAAGGCGAGAAGGTCCAGATCAAAGTCCGATCCGGAGCCGTCGTAGATGTTTCGCGTTACGCGATTCAGGAGATCAAGTAACTGTCGTCAGCAAATAACGAAAGGAAGCTGATCAACATGGCAGAACCCAACATTCTTCTTACCCGCATCGATAACCGACTGGTTCATGGTCAGGTTGCCACCCAGTGGAACTCCACCCTGGGCTCCAACCTCATCCTCGTCGCCAACGACGACGTGGCGTCTAACACCATGCGCCAGAACCTCATGAAGATGGCCGCTCCCGCCGGCGTCGCTACGCGTTTCTTCTCTCTGCAGAAGACCATCGACGTCATTGGCAAGGCGAGCCCGCGCCAGAAGATCTTCATCGTGGCCGAAACACCGGAAGACGTGCTTACGCTCGTCAAGGGCGGTGTGCCTATAAAGAAGGTAAACATCGGCAACATGCACATGTCGGAAGGAAAGCGCCAAGTCGCCACCTCCGTCGCAGTTAACGACGAGGATGTCGCTGCGTTTAAAGAGCTGCAGGAATTGGGGGTGGAGTTGGAGATCAGGCGCGTTCCGAGCACGCCTGTTGAGGACACGAGCAAGCTCTTCTCGTAATCCTCGTGATCCACGTTGTCAGGAGTGAAACCCTGACGTTCTGTACGTGATATCCAAAGTGCGTACATTCATTTTGAAAGGAGGAGCAAGATGGAATACTCGATCATCCAGATCGCTCTGGTCTTCGTCGTCACGTTCATCGCGGCAATCGACCAGTTTGACTTCCTCGAGTCTCTCTATCAGCCCATCGTCACCGGCGCCGTCATCGGTCTTATCCTTGGCGACCTCAATACCGGTCTTCTCGTGGGTGGTACTTATCAGCTCATGACGATCGGCAACATGCCGATCGGAGGCGCTCAGCCGCCTAACGCCGTCATCGGCGGCATCATGGCAGCCATTCTCGCTATCGCCACGGGCCTCGAGCCCAACGCGGCAGTCGGCCTCGCCATTCCGTTCGCTCTGCTTGGCCAGCTTGGCGTTACCCTGGTCTTCACGCTTATGTCCCCGCTTATGTCCACGGCCGATAACATGGCTCACAACGCGGACACCAAGGGCATCGAGCGCCTGAACTACTTCGCCATGGCTCTGCTCGGCCTGATCTTCGCTGTCGTCGTCACCCTGTTCTTCATCGCTGGCGCTACCATCGGTCAGACCATCGCTTCTGCCATCCCGACTTGGCTGCAGACCGGTCTGTCCGCTGCAGGCGGCATGATGCGCTTCGTCGGCTTCGCCGTCCTGCTCAAGGTTATGATGAACCGCGATATGTGGGGCTTCTTCCTCATGGGCTTTGGCCTCGCGCTCATCACCGTTGCCAACGATTCGCTGGCAACCCCTGCTCTGCTCATCCTCGCTCTCATCGGCTTCGGCATCGCTTTCTGGGACTTCCAGCAGCAGACCGAGCTGAAGGGTGCAGCTGTTTCTGACGGAGGTGACTTCGAAGATGGCATCTAATGAGTATGTGATCCCGGAGCACTACGAGGATCTCACTCCTGCTCCGCAGCTCGACCAGAAGACCCTCAACAAGATGGCTTGGCGCTCCTGCTTCCTGCAGGCCTCGTTCAACTACGAGCGTATGCAGGCCGCTGGCTGGCTCTACTCCATCATCCCTGGTCTGGAGAAGATCCACACCAACAAGAACGACCTCGCGGCTTCCATGAGCCACAACCTGGAGTTCTTCAACACCCACCCGTTCCTCGTCACCTTTGTTATGGGCATCGTGCTTTCGCTCGAGCAGAACAAGGTTGACATCCCCACGATCCGCGCCGTCCGCGTCGCCGCAATGGGCCCGCTCGGTGGTATCGGTGACGCCCTGTTCTGGCTGACGCTCGTGCCTATCACGGCCGGCATCACCTCCAACATGGCCATCAACGGCAACGCTGCTGCGCCGATCATCTTCCTGGTGATCTTCAACGCTGTCCAGTTCGCTCTGCGCTTCTGGCTCATGAACTGGTCCTACAAGCTTGGCACCAGCGCTATTGACGCTCTGACCGCCAACATGCAGGCCTTCACGCGTGCCGCTTCCATCATGGGCGTCTTCGTCGTCGGTTGCCTGGTCGTCACCATGGGTGGCACCCAGATCAACCTCCAGATCCCCAACGGCACCACCCGTGGTCTCTCCGCTACTACCGTGATCGTCTCCGAGAAGGAGGCCGAGAACTTCACCGGTATGGAGGGCATCGATACCGAGACCGCTGAGGCCGGTACCATCGCCATGACCGATAAGGACGGCAACGCCCTTACCGCTTCCGATGCCGATGGCAACGCTGTCGAGTGCGGCGTCACCGATCTGGGTAACGGCATGGAGTCCGTGACCTACGGCACCGTTACCGAGGATCCGGTCAACTTCTCTGTTGCCGACACCCTCAACACCATCGTCCCGAAGCTCGTCCCGCTTATGCTTACGCTGCTGCTTTACTACATGTTCGCTAAGCACAGCTGGACCCCGACCAAGGGCATTCTCCTGCTCTTTGTCCTTGGCATCCTGGGCGCTGGCCCGCTTGGTCTCTGGCCGAGCATCTGGTAAGGCTCTAGCTTGAGGGGTGTGTCCCTACGCGGCTCACACCCCGACCCCTTAAGCCATGTGTATGTTAAAAGCCGCGTGCTCGAAAGAGCGCGCGGCTTTTGTTTTCTTAATGATTCGGGTGTGGCAGACAGATAATGCATAACACCCTAGGTAGTTAGCCGAATTCGAGCAAAAGGGAGGATAGAATGGCGATCGGAGCGCGTAAGCAACCGCTGTACGATCAGCTGGTCGATATTCTGACCGAAAAGATTGACCATGAATATCGCGCCGGTGACATGATTCCTTCCGAGCGCGAACTTTCGGAGCGCTATGGTCTCTCGCGCACTACGGTACGCCTGGCTCTGCAGGAACTGGAGCGTTTAGGACTGGTGGTTCGGCAGCACGGTCGCGGTACCTTTGTGACCGACCGTTCGGCAAAAGCAACCAATCTTATGCAGTCCTACAGCTTTACCGAGCAGATGCGCGCGATGGGTCGAGAACCCGAGACCACGATTCTCGAGTTTTGCGAGATGGAGGCCGATAAGAATCTGGCCGAGCATATGGGATTGCGCATCGGTGATCGCATTTTTAAGCTCAAGCGCCTTCGTTCTGCCGACAACATGCCCATGATGGTCGAACGCAGCTATCTACCGGTTCGTCAATTTCTGTCCCTAAAGCGACCGCTGCTGGAGCGTAAGCCGCTTTACGATGTGATTGAGCAGGACTTTCAGCAAAAGATTCGCGTGGCCGAAGAGGAGTTCTATGCGAGCATAGCCCGTCCCACCGATGCCCACCTTTTGGGGATTGTCGAGGGCTCGCCTGTGCTCGATTTGGTCAGGACTACGTATAACGAGTCAAACGAGGTAGTGGAGTACACACTCTCGGTTGCTCGTGCCGATCAGTTTAAATACAAGGTTTACCACCAGCGCAGTAACTAGTGCTCGCATCGTTTCCATATGGTGATTCTTTGCATTTAACTGGTTACTACCAGATAACCAACCGAAGTGTATAATTGCACGTCAGAGGATTACTTCTAGAGAGAGGTATTAGAAATGTTCGAGAAGAGTGTCGAGGAGCTCACCGAGCTCGGCGCCCAGATCACCACGGCCGAGATTGCTCAGCAGCCCGAGCTTTGGCGTGATACGCTCAACATCTATCGCGAGAACAAGGAGGCCATCGAGGCCTTCCTGGCCGAGGCTCGCGCTATGGGCGAGGGCCGTCTGTCCGTTGTCTTCACCGGTGCCGGTACGTCCGACTACGTTGGCGATACCTGCGCCCCGTACCTGCGTCACGCTGGCAACACTGATCTCTACGACTTTAAGCCCATCGCCACGACCGACATCGTGAGCGCCCCGCGCGATTTCCTGCGCGCCGAGGATCCCACGCTCGTGGTTTCCTTTGCCCGCTCTGGCAACAGCCCCGAGAGCCTTGCCGCCGTTGCCGTTGCCAAGGAGCTCGTCCACAACGTCAAGTTCCTCAACATCACCTGCGCTCCCGAGGGCAAGCTCGCCGTCGAGTCTGCCGATGATCCCAACGCGCTGACGCTGCTCATTCCGCGCGCCAACGACAAGGGCTTCGCCATGACCGGTTCTTATTCCTGCATGACCCTGCTCTCCACCCTTATTTTCGACACTGCCTCTGACGAGCAGAAGGCCGAGTGGGTCGAGACGATTGCCAAGATGGGCGAGGAGGTCATCTCCCGTGAGCCTGAGATCGCCGATTACCTGGCTGGCGATTTCAACCGCGTGACCTACTTGGGTTCTGGCTCCTTCGGTGGTCTTGCCCAGGAGAGCCAGCTCAAGATCCTCGAGCTCGCTCACGGTCTGGTTGCTACTTCCTACGACACCTCCATGGGCTATCGTCACGGACCTAAGTCCTTCGTCGACGATAAGACGCTCGTCTTCGTGTTCGTCAACAACGACGCCTACACCCGTCAGTACGACATCGACATCCTCAACGAGATCGGTGGCGACAAGATCGCTCAGCACACCGTTGCCGTTCAGCAGGATGGCGCTACCGTCTACGAGGGCGAGTCCTTCACCTTTAAGGGCTACGAGGCGCTTCCCGAGGGCTACCTTGCCCTGCCGTTCGTGATGTTTGCCCAGGCTATCAGCCTGCTCAACTCCGTGCGCGTGGGCAACACGCCCGATACGCCGAGCCCCACCGGCACGGTCAACCGCGTGGTTAAGGGCGTGACGATTCACCCCTTCACCGCTTAATCGCGTCCCCCTGTAAGGGCGCCCGTCCGCTCATAACGGCGGGCGGGCGCTTTTTGTTTTTACATGGACCGGGTATAAGCATTACCACAGTCAACTGCTTTAGAAGCAAGGAGTGCATATGAGCACGTACGCAATTAAGGCTGACAAGTTCTTCTTGCCGGCAGGCCCGCAACTGGGCGGCTATCTTATGGTCGAGGATGGCGTCTTTGGCGCCTGGCAGGCCGACGAGCCCTCTTGCGAGATTAAGGACTACACGGGATCGTGGATCGCACCGGGTATGGTCGATACTCACATCCATGGCTTCTACAACCACTCAACTACCGATAACGATCCCGAGGGCATCGATATCAGCTCGACCGAGCTCGCCCGTCGCGGCACCACCAGCTGGCTGCCCACGACGTTCACCGATGGCGTCGAGCAGATCAAGGATGCCTGCGCCGCCATCGCCCAGGCTGACGAGGGTCGCGGCCCCGACTTCTGCGGTGCTCGCATTCAGGGCATCTACCTGGAGGGCCCCTTCTTTACCATGAAGCACGTGGGCGCGCAGAACCCCGCCTACCTGATCGATCCCTCCGAGGAGGTCTTCGATCAGTGGCAGGAGGCTGCGGGTGGTCGCATTGTTAAGAGCGCCATGGCGGCCGAGCGCGACGGTGCCGCTGCTTATGCGGCTGCTCTGAACGCCAAGGGTGTGGTGACCAGCATCGGTCACTCCGACGCCACCTACGATGAGTGCATCGCCGCCATCAACGCCGGTGCCAGCTGCTTTACGCATACCTATAACGGCCAGCGCGGGCTGCATCACCGTGAGCCCGGTGTCGTGGGCGCTGCCATGTCCACGCCCGAGACCTACGCCGAGATCATCTGTGACGGCAAACACGTGAACCCTGCCGCCATCAAGGCGCTGCTGCAGGCAAAAGGCTGGCAGCACACGGTGCTCATCACCGACTGCCTTGGCTGCGGCGGTATGCCCGAGGGCAGCTACACCAGCGGCGGCATGGACGTCATCATGAAGGACAACCTGTGCTGGCTCGCCGACGGCAAGAGCATTGCCGGCTCGGTGCTCACGCTTGCCCAGGGCGTCAAGAACATTGTCGATTGGGGCATCGCCAGCGCCGATATCGCCATTCGCATGGCTACCGAGGTGCCGGCTCGCTCTGCACACATCGAGGATAAGTGCGGCAGCATCATGCCGGGTCGCGACGCCGACTTTGTCGTGTTCGACCATAAGCTCTCCCTCGTCGAGACGTATGTTGGCGGCCAGAGCGTCGGCAACGCCTTTACCGAGTAACGATAGAAAAAGACGGCGGGCCCGAATCTGCTCGGACCCGCCGTACGGGTTAAACGCTCAAAAGCACCTTTACAGTTACAGCTTGTTAGCGATCTTCTTTGCCGTGCGCTTGACGCCGGCCACCAGACCTCCTGCAGGATGCTCCTTCTCGTAGGCTAGACGCTTCTCGCGCTTGGCATACTCTTCGACGATGATGTCGCCGTACTCGTCTTCGATCTTGTCGAAGAAGTCGACAGCGCCCTTAATTTCCTCAGCGGTTGGGTGTCCCTTCTGGACGCCGCCGGCGAGCTTGAACGGTCCCCACGTATCAAAGCCGGGACAGCCGTAGACGCCCATAAAGATGGCCTGCCTCATGCGGCAGATGCCATCGATATCCTTGCCGTACCACTTGTTTTTGCCACCGTAGGTCATAAGGCCAAACACCTTGTCCTGCGGCTGCAGCACGTTCGTGAGCACGCGTGCCATGTCCTTGTCGATCTCGGAGTAATAGATGCCCGTGGCGACACCGATCAGATGGTATTCGTGCAGGTCGGGGTACTCGTTTTTACCGAGTGACTTCACGTCGAGGGTATCGATCTCGGGGTGCGCCTCGACGATGGCGTCCACGAGCTTTTTCGTATTGCCGTGGTGGTGTGAGGCATAAAGGATGATGGTTCGCATAAGAAGGCCTTTCAGCTGTAATTGCATCAATGTCTGTATGGTACCCCGTTGCATGGCTAGGAAACCGGACGCATCGATGAACGTGCGGGTTTGTCCTTTGGTCAGGGCCGAGACGGGTTCTTGCGAGCAAAAAGCAGTTGTTCGAAAGGATGGACAATGGAATACGCTCTTTCCAACGATTCGATTTCTATCAAGGTCTCCACGGCCGGTGGTTCGTTTACCTCGATTGAGGCTGGAGGTCGCGAGTACTTGTGGCAGGGCGATCCCGCCGTGTGGTCCGGCCAGGCACCGATTTGCTTCCCGATTTGCGGAGGTTTGCGCGATAACAGCGCCATGACGTTTGCCGGACATCATGTGAAGCTCGCCCGCCATGGGTTTGCGCGCAAACAGGAGTGGAAGCTGTTGAGCCAAAGCGCAAACGAGCTGGCTATGTGCCTGGCATCCGAGGATAACGCCGCGCTGCTGAGCGATTATCCGTATCCGTTTAAGCTTGTCGCCCGCTATACGCTCGAGGACGCCGCCGTGCGCGTCTCCTATGAGGTTACCAACGAGGGCACCGAGGACATGCCGTTCTTTATCGGCGGCCATCCCGGCTTTAGGTGCCCGCTCGATGAGGGCGAGGCCTATACGGACTACGAGCTGCGCTTTGAGAAGGACGAAGCTGCTGAGCTTTGCACTGCCGTCCCCTCGACTGGATTGATCGATGTGGACAGGCGCTCCAAGAACCCCATGGTGGGAAAGACGCTGCCTTTGTCGCATGAGCTCTTCGATTTTGCGGAGACCATCTTTGACGTGCTCGAGAGCCGTCAGGTCACGCTTTCCAAAAAGGGCGAGGACAAGGGCATTCGCCTGAGCTTCGAGGGCTTCCCGTACCTTATTGTGTGGAGCAAGCCCGAGGGTGATTTTGTGGCAGTTGAGCCCTGGGGCGGCCTCTCGACCTGTTCCGATGAGGATGACGTGCTTGAGCACAAGCGCGGCTGCCTTATCGCCAAGCCCAAAGAAACCATCGTGCGCTCGTTCACAATCGAGATTCTGTAGTCGCATGTAGCCAATTCGTTTTGCAAGGCATAAGGAGCCTGCGAGATAAGGAGCTAGAAATGATCCTCACCGTTACGATGAACCCGTCCGTCGATACGCGCTATCAGCTCGATGAGCTCATTATCGACGACGTCAACCGCGTGACGCCCGAAAAGACCGCCGGCGGTAAGGGCCTCAACGTGGCCCGCGTCCTGGGCCAGCTGGGCGACGATGTCGTGGCAACCGGCCTGCTTGGTGGTCATATGGGCGCCTATATGGCCGAGCTCATGGATGCCAACGGCATTAAGAATGATTTTGTGCCCATCAAGGGCGAGACTCGCATCTGCCTCAATATCCTTCATGCTGGCAACCAGACCGAGTTGCTCGAGAGCGGCCCGACGATTGCCCCCGAGGAGCTCGATGCCTTTACCGCCAAGTTCGCCGAGCTTGCGAGCAAGGCCGATGTCGTTACCATCTCGGGTTCGCTGCCCCGCGGCGTCGAGGCGGACTACTACGCCAAGATCACGGGCATTGCTGAGAACGCCGGCGCCAAGGTGCTGCTCGATACCTCGGGCGCCTCGCTCGAGGCTGCGCTCAAGTCCAAGGTCAAGCCTGAGCTGGTTAAGCCTAACCTGACCGAGATCAACGGTCTTCTGGGCACGAGCTTTACCACCGACGATGTGGACGAGCTCCGTTCCGCGCTCGCCTCTGACGCCCGCTTCTCCGATATCCCCTGGGTCGTCGTATCCATGGGCGCTGCCGGCTCCGTTGGTTTCCATAACGGCCGTGCGTTCCGCGCCAAGACCCCCGATATCCCCGCCGTTAACGCTACGGGCTCTGGCGATTCGACCATTGCCGGCTTCGCACATGCGATTGCTGCCGGAGCCGACGACGAGACGGTGCTGCGTACCGCCAACACCTGCGGCAAGCTCAATGCCATGGATCCCATGACTGGCCACTTGGTTATGGATCGTTGGGACGAGGTTTACAACGGCGTTGTCGTGACCGAGCTGTAGGAGCTTGTGCTGCGGCCCCGGCATCGGTTGCCAGCTCATGTCGACGACAAGTGCAGTAGCATTATGCCGGGGCGCGACGTCGACACTGTCGTGTTCAATCCCGACCTTACCCTGGTCGAGACGCATGTGGGTGGCAACAGCGTCGGTAATGCGTTTGCCGAGTAGCCGCCAAAGAAACGATCCGAGAGGGGATTTAGATGATTTACGGTGCATTGGGCGATATCGAGGAGTACCGTGGAATGCTCAAGGGCCTCGACGTGCTGATCGACTGGCTCGAGGAGAACGATCCGGCGAAGCTCGAGGTCGGCAGCCATCCGATTCTGGGCGACAAGGTCTTTGCGAACGTCATGGCTCCCACGACGCGTCCCGAAGCCGAGGCTCACTATGAGACGCATCAGCGCTATCACGACCTGCAGATCGACGTCGAGGGTCGCGAGGCCTTTAAGGTTGCCACGGGCAGCCTGACGCTGGTCCAGGAGTTTGACGAGAAGGACGACTACGATCTGGTCGATTCCGACGCTTCGATCGCCGGCGATCTTGCTGACGACAAGTTTGCGCTGTTTGTTGCCGGCGAGCCTCACATGCCCACGCTCGAGTTCCCGGGCGATGGCGCGCGGCCGGTCAAGAAGATCTGCTTTAAGCTGCTTGCAGACGCTTACTGGGAGGAGTAACGAGCCGCTCGGCTGAGCTGTTCGTTTCACGAGCGTTATCCCTTGGAGGAACGCGCTTGGGCCCCGCTGATCGCGGTTCCTTTGGGGATTGCGGTTGGCGGGGCCTTTTGTTGAGTAGGGGAGTTGAGGCCGTTACGATACGTGGATTGGCGCACGCGCACTCAAAATCGGCAACAAAAAAGCCGCCCGAAGGCGGCTATCTTGTGCAATGGAGCCAGCGACCGGGCTCGAACCGGTGACCCCCGCTTTACGAGAGCGGTGCTCTACCAACTGAGCTACGCTGGCGGCCATGTGGTGGCGCAACTGAGGCGTCAACGGCTGTCTATGATACGGGACATCGCACATCCGCGCAAGTGTTCTGACGGCTTTTCTCACTTTAAATGCACTAATATTAGAGGCGCGATGTCTGTGGCGTCCATCTGGCGCTTGACCAGCTGTTGAGTTGGTGGTCGACGTCCCGCTCGTATGGGTCTCAAACAGAATGGGGCAGCCATGGCTCAACCCAAGATCCTTCTCACGCGTATCGATGACCGTTTCATTTACGGCCAAGACATTGAGCTGTGGAACGAGGCCGTGGGTTCCAACCTTGTGTTAATCGTCAACGATGAGATTGCGGCTGATTCGCGCAAGTGGGCCCCTATGAGGGTGGCGACACCCGAGGGTGTCTGGACGCGGTTTTTCTCGGTGCAAAGGACTGTCGACATCATTCATACCGCAACGCCGCGCCAATGGATTCTCATCATGGTGGCGTCGCCCACGGATGCACTCGCGCTGGTTAAGGGTGGTGTGCCGATCACCAAGATCAGCATTGGCCATATGCAGGCAGGGGAGGGCAAGCGTCCCGCAACGCCCGCAGTTGCCGTAGACGATGCGGACATCGCCGCCCTCAAAGAGCTGCAAAAGCTCGGCATAGAACTAGAAATCCGCTATCTCCCCAGCTCCAATCCCGACCCTATCCAACTAG
>CABSMQ010000064.1:0-11013 GCA_902478965.1 uncultured Collinsella sp.
GGCGATGGCCCTCCCCTGCTTCTTACACCACGACTGTGCGCGCTACCCGCTCAGAAACTTGTTGAACTAAAACCGCAGGTAGATGTCTTGCACTTTTTGCGAAAAGCCGGCGTGGTTGGAATTTCTCATTTCATCGTAGTAAACCGGCATAGTTTCGTATTTCCAGCAGTTCCAAATTCGTCAATACGTCGGCGTTTGCAAAAAGCCCGACCTCCGTGGGAGATCGGGCTTTCAAGGCTTAGTTAAACCAAGTCTGTACGGTCAAATGACTCGCAGATTACATCTGCTCGGGCGCGGAAACGCCAACAAGGGTGAGCACCAGGGCGAGCGTCACGCGGACGGCGTCGCAAGCGGCCAGACGGGCACGCGAAAGCTCGGGGTCGACGGGACGGCCCTCGCTCGGCAGAACCTGGCAGGCAGCGTAGAAGCTGTGGAAGTCGCCGGCGAGTTCCTCAGCAAAGTGCGTCAGACGGAACGGGGCGCGGTCGCGAGCGCAGCTGGCGATGAGGTCGGTGAGCTCGTTGAGCTTACGCGAAAGGGCGAGCTCGGTCGGGTCGGTCAGCAGCGAGTAATCGACGTTCTCACCGATGGCCTTGGCGGCGACGGCCTTCATGCCCATCTCGTCAGCCTGCTCGGGCGTAACGTCAGCGGCACGGCGCAGGATGGAGCACACACGGGCGTGAGCGTACTGCACGTAGTACACCGGGTTGGAGTTGTCGCGTTTCTTAACGGCCTCAATATCGAAGTCGACCATCTGGTTGGAGCTCTTGGAGATGAGCGTGTAGCGAGCGGCATCGGAGCCGACCTCGTCGACGAGCTCCTGCAGGGTCACCATGGTGCCCTTGCGCTTGGACATACGGACGGGCTTGCCGTTGCGCAGCAGGTTGACGAGCTGGCCCAGCAGAACCTCGAACTTGCCGGGATAGCCAAGAGCGTCGCAGACGCAGCGGACGCGCTCGATGTAGCCGTGGTGGTCGGCGCCCCAGATGTCGATGACGTGGTCGACGCGCTGGAACTTATCCCAGTGATAGGCAACGTCGGAGGCGAAGTAGGTGTACTCGCCGTCGGACTTGATCAGGACGCGGTCCTTGTCATCGCCCAGGTCGGTGGAGCGGAACCACAGGGCGCCGTCCTTGGTGTAGAGGTAGCCCATCTTGTCGAGCTTCTCAAAAGCGCGGTCGACGGCGGAGGTGCCGGCGGTCTCGCCCTCAGTGTCCTTCACATACAGTGAGCGCTCGGAGAACCAACGATCGAAGTCGCAGTTAACGGCATGGCAAAGGTCGCGCATGTTGTCGACCATCTTTACATAGCCGCGCTCGCGGAAGCTCTCCATACGCTCCTGAGGATCGGCGTTGACCCACTTATCGCCGTCAGTGCGCCAGAACTCGGCGGCCTCGTCGATGATGTAGTCGCCGCCATAGGAGTCCTTGCCAAGGGTCTCGGCAAAGTTATCCTGGTACGGATGAGTCTCGGGGTGCTCGTCATTCTCGTCGGCAACGAAGGCGTCGCGGTCGGCAATCAGCAGCTTGTGAGCCTCGTCGATATCCACGCCCTGCTTGGCGATGATGTCGGCAAGCTGCATATAGCGCGTGCTGATGGAGTTGCCGAAGGTGTTCATCTGAGAGCCGTGGTCGTTGATGTAGAACTCACGCTGGATGTCGTAACCGGCGTGGTCCATAACACGGCAGAGTGAGTCGCCCAGCGCGGCCCAGCGGCCGTGGCCGATGTGCATGGGGCCGACGGGGTTAGCGGAAACGAACTCGACCTGGGTCTTCAGGCCACCACCGACGTTGGACTTAGCGAAGTCCCTACCCTTCTCGCGAGCCTCGCCAAAGATGGCATTCTTGACGGCAACGGAGAGGTAGAAGTTGATGAAGCCGGGGCCTGCGATCTCGACCTTCTCGATCGCGGGGTCCTCGGGCATATGGGCAACGATGGCCTCGGCGATCTTGCGCGGGGCGCAGTGGGCCAGCTTGGCGGACTTCAGGGCCATGGTAGAGGTCCACTCGCCATGAGAAGTGTCAGCCGGTCGCTCGATAGCGCAATCGTCAAGTTCAAATGCGGAAAGGTCGCCGGCCTCCTGGGCCGCAGCAAGCGCAGCGCGTACCAGCTCTTCAATCTTCTCGGGCATAGATCCTCCTTGTGTTAAAGCCCCCGAGCTCTTGGTCACTCGTAGGGCAAAAGCCAGAGTTTGTAGCACTCTATCACAAGCGACGGGCACTGTCGCAGGGTAAAGCTAATAGATATTGCATATGCACAAAAATGACTACAGCTTGTATGGAGTCACTCAAAGATGCCAGTCTGCCTGCAGATTATGCAGGCGTTGAAAATGCATAAAGGTGTGAATGAGCTGCGCCTGTTATCGAATACTCTTACCTATCAGAGTTGTGTGCTTTTCCTGCATAAAGTAACGGTTTGCGCACGTCAGCGTGTTATTCTAGACATACGTAAATTCGTATAAGTTGGAGGTAGCATGTTCTCAATCGGTCAACACGTCATTCATCCGGGCCAGGGAGTCTGCACCGTCGTCGGTTTTAGGGACGACACACCGCAGCCCATGCTGCTGCTCGAGACCAAGCAGGGGCATGCGCAGACGATCCTCATGTACCCCGTGGCGCAGGCCGACCGTTTGCATGCCGCCATCTCCCAGCAAGATGCAGAGCACCTGCTGAGCCACTACGACGAGCTCGAGTGCGACACCTTTACCGAGCGCAACAGCTCGCTTGAGGAGACACACTTTAAGCAGCAGCTCAAGCTGGGCGCGCCCGAGACGGTCCGCGTGGCAAAGACCATGATGCACCGCATTCGCCAGGCCGAGGAAGCTGATAAAAAACCCAGCTCCTACTACATGCGCGTACTCAAGGAGGCCAAGCGCCGCTCCATCGAGGAGTTCGCCGTGGCCTTGGGCGTCACCGAGGAGGACGCCGAAGCTCGCCTAGCCCAAGCCGCCCTCAACTAACCTGCCAAAAAGGGACAGGTTTATTTTGGCAGGTTTTATCTGGCCAAACGTCAACAAACAATCAGTAAATGGCCGAGTTCTCCGTTTTGTTTGTGAGTGCCCGGCCATTTTTCTATCGCCGTAGAAATGCGTGAAGCCCATTTGCGATGACATCACGCGAGGGGGGCCGTCCAGATCGACGCAACTAACGCCCGCATCCACAACAAGCGCGCCCGTCTTGTTCAATTACCATTAAAAAGCATCAATTTGAAAACGCAATAACATTTCGGCAGGTAGCAGCTATGGTCGGTGAACTGAATCTCGACAACCGAAGCCTCCGAATGAGGTATCTTCAGCCCATCCAAGCTAAAGGAGGGGCCATGCCGAGAAAACCTCGTTCAAAGTCACCAACCGGTTATTTCCACGTCACGTTGCGTGGAAACGGAGGGCAATTGCTGTTTGACGATGCCGAGGACCGAATCGCCATGCTTCAGATCCTCGATGCGATTCTCCCCAAACACAATATCGAGCTTATCGCTTGGTGCCTTATGGGAAACCACATTCATCTGCTCATCGACGATCCGGACGACCGCAAGAGCGACGCGATGCACGCGGTAGCCGTATCGTATGCGGGCAGGTACAATGCGCGGACGGGACATATCGGCCACGTGTTTCAGGAGCGGTTTTGGGATTCGCCCATTAAGTCGGAAGTATATTTACTCGAGGCAATTCGATACATTCATCTGAATCCACAAAAAGCAGGACTGGCGGCATACGACGAATATCCCTGGAGCAGCCATCGTGAGTATCTAATGAGTGCCAGGTCACGGCCGCATGTCACCGGCAGCGTTGTCGGTGTTTTATTCCCAACACCTCGCTCATACCTTCAGCTCATGGAAAGTGCGCCGTCGCTTCCCTATCGCCCCAGCGCAACAGCCAAGGTTCGCGAGGAAGATCTATGCGAATTTGGCACGGCAATCGTGCAGAGTGTCGCAGGATGTGCTCCGACGGAACTCAAATCCGTCTCCAAGCCACTTCGCAATGAGGCGATTCTCGCGCTTCGAAAAGAAGGGTTAACGGTTAGGCAGGTTCAGCTGTTGACCGGACTGGGGACATGGATTATCAAGAACGCGTCCTAGCGTCGCGCTTGCCGAGTTACGAGTACGGCGAAGCGCAGCTGCCTGCCGCGAGGCGCCGCCATTCGCCAACGTCACCATGTCAAACAGAAAACGCTTCCGCTGAATAACGTCCAACGGAAGCGTTTTCCCAGATAAAACCTACCAAAAAAACCTGTCCCTTTTTGGCAGGTTAGGCCTGGAAGGTGTCGCGGTCGGGCGCGAAGGACTGCATGGCCGCGATGGTGCGGTCGAAAAGCTCGGGGAGCTCCCAGCCCAGCATCTCGGCGCCCTGCGTAATCACGTCGCGCGAGCAGCCGGCGGCAAAGCGCTTGTCCTTGAACTTCTTCTTGAGCGACTTGGTCGTAAAGTCCATGACGCTTTTGCTCGGACGCATGATAACGGCGGCCCCGATCAGGCCGGTAAGTTCGTCGCACGCAAATAGGATCTTCTCCATCTGCGACTCGGGCTTGGGCAGCGAGGCGTTGAAATCGGACGTGTGCGTCTGGATGGCGCGGATGAGCTCGGGCGATGCGCCCTCGCCCTCCAGAATCTTGGCAGCATAGATGGTGTGGTTCACGGGGTCGTCCTCATGCTCCTCCCAATCCAAGTCGTGCAGCAGGCCGACGATACCCCAAAACTCCTCGTTCTCGGGGTCGAACTCGCGCGCAAAGTAGCGCATGGTGCCTTCGACCGTCTCGCCGTGGGTGATGTGGAACGGATCTTTGTTGTGCTCGTTGAGCAGTTCGAACGCACGGTCACGGGTGATTCCGGCGGAAAGCGTCTGAGACATGGCAATACCTCCAAGTGAGTCGGTGCTAGGACACGGTGTCACTATCGTATATCGCCGCGGCTCAAGCCGAAAGGCAGAAAAGGCATACGGAGAAAAAAGCCGGGCGAACGCGTCGCCCGGCAAAACCGCAGATAAAACCTGCCAAAATAAACCTGTCCCTTTTTGGTAGGTTTAGGGGCGGACCTGGCCGGTGCCGCGGAGCTTGTATTTGTAGGTGGTGAGGGCCTCGGCAGCAAAGGGGCCGCGGGCGTGGAGCTTTTGGGTCGAGATGCCGATCTCGGCGCCCAGGCCAAACTCGCCGCCGTCGGTGAAGCGCGTGCTGGCGTTGGCGTACACGGCCGAGGCATCGACCGCATCCAGGAAGCGCTCGCAAGCATCCGTGTCCTCGGCAACGATGGCCTCGGAGTGCATCGTGCCGTAGCGGTTGATGTGTGCGATGGCCTCGTCCTCGCTCGCCACGACCTTCACGCTCATCTCGAGCGCCAGATACTCGCGACCCCAGTCCTCCTCAGTCGCGGCAACGTAGTCATCACCCTCGGCAAGCCCGGCATCGGCGCATGCGGCGCAGGTTGCCTCGTCGCCGTGAATGAGCACGCCGTGGTCATGCAGCACGGTCACGACCGCGGGCAAAAACGCATCGGCCACAGCACGGTCGACCAGCAGCGACTCGGCGGCATTGCACACGCCTACGCGCTGGGTCTTGGCATTAACGATAATGTTGAGCGCCTTATCAAAGTCGGCGGATTCATGCACGTAGATGTGGCAGTTGCCCGTGCCCGTCTCGATCACCGGCACAAGCGACTCGCGCACGCAGCGCTGGATCAGGCCTGCACCTCCGCGCGGAATGAGTACGTCGACAATACCGCGGAGCTTCATGAGCTCGCCAGTGGCCTCGCGGTCGGTGGACTCGATCATCGACACGGCCTCGCGCGGGAAGCCCTTGGCCTCGAGCGCATCGGCCAGCAGCTCAGAAATCATGGCACACGAGTGATAAGCCAGCGAGCCGCCGCGCAGAATGCAGGCGTTGCCGGTGCGTATGCAGATGCCCACGGCATCGGCCGTCACATTGGGGCGCGCCTCATACACCATGGCGACCAGGCCCAGCGGCACACTCACGCGGGTCAGGTCCACGCCGCTTGCAAGCACGCGGTGATCGAGTACACGACCGACGGGATCGGGCAGCTCGGCGAGCTTCTCCAAACCGGCGGCCATGCCCTCGACGCGCTCGGGCGTCAGCAGCAGGCGATCGAGCAGTCCGGCCGAGGTGCCCGCATCGCGCGCAGCGGACATATCGAGCTCGTTGGCGGCGACGATGGAGTCGAAACCGTTGCGCAGTGCTGCGGCCATGGCACGCACGGCCTCCTGGCGCTGCTCATCGCTCGCCGTGGCAAGCGAGGCCGACGCTGCCTTGGCGGCAACGGCAAGATCGTGGACATACGTGGCTATATCGACCGACATGGGCGGCCCTTTCTCCTAGAAGTTTGCAACCATGGTAGCCGATTTGCGCATGGCCTCGCCCGCGGCGGTAGAATTGGTCAACCCGAAACACCGCAACGAACGGAAGACTCACATGGCCCTCATCACTTCGTACCACGTCCCCGGCCTTTACGTCGAGGACCACAGCATCGACGTCCCCCTTGACTGGCGCGGCCTGGAGCCGATGCTCCTGGCCGTCGGCAGCACCATGCGCCGCGGCGCTATGCCGGCACCAATCGCCGGCGCGCCCGAGAGCATCAAGCTCTTCTACCGCGTGGTTTGCGCGCCCGACCGCATCAACGACGATCTGCCGCTGCTCCTGTTTTTGCAGGGCGGACCCGGCGGCGAGAGCCCACGTCCGCTGTCGCCCACAAGCGACGGCTGGATCGAGGAGGCCGTCAAGCACTTCCGCGTGGTCCTTCCCGACCAGCGCGGCACCGGACGCAGTAGCTGCGTGGACGGACGCACGATCAAGGCACTGGGTGATCGCGCAACGGCCGCCGGCGCCGATACAGCACGCTCGCAGGCGGACTTCCTCAAGCGCCACCTCGCCAGCTCCATCGTGCGCGATTTTGAGTACCTGCGCCTAGTGGGCTTTGGCGGCAAGCCGTGGGTCACGCTCGGCCAAAGCTACGGCGGTTTTTTGACGCTGAGCTACCTGTCGCTCTTCCCCGAGGGCGTGGCGGCGAGCTTTACCTGCGGCGGCATCCCCCACGTACCGGCGAGCGCAAGCGAGGTCTACGCGCACACCTTCCCGCGCATGGCCGCCAAGACGCAGCAGTATTATGACCGCTATCCCGCTGACGTCGAGCGCGTGGCAGCCCTGGCCGATGCGCTCGAGGCTCAGAAGCCCGTGCTGCCCGACGGCTCGCCGATGACGGTCGAGCGCCTACAGCTCATGGGCAGCGACTTTGGCATGAAGCCGAGCTTTGAGCGCATGCATTGGACTATCGATCACGCTTTTGTTACTGGCGACGGTACGCTGAGCTGCGGCTCCTCGGTATCCGACAGCTTTTTGATGCGCGCCTTCGAGCGCACCAACACACGCACGAACCCGCTGTACTGGACACTGCAGGAGTTTATCTACGCCGACGGCGACACCATGCCCATTCGCTGGGCCGCAGCAGAGGAGAAGGCCCATCGTGCCGAGTTCGACACACTCGCGCGCCCGCTCATGTTTACCGGCGAGGCCATGTTCCCGTGGATGTTCGAGCAGATGCCCGAGCTCAAGCCCTTCAAGCCCGCCATGGACCTGCTGATGGAAGACACCAGCTGGGACAAGATCTACGACCCGCAGCGACTGGCGTGCAACGAGGTGCCCCTGCAGGCCGCGGTGTATTTCGACGACATGTACGTGGATTCTGGCCTGCAGCTTGATACGCTCAGCCGCGTGGGCAACTCGCATGCCTGGGTGACCAACGAGTTCGAGCACGACGGCCTGCACGGCAGCGTGGTATTCAAGCACCTCTTCGACGAGGCCCTCAACCGCGGAGACCTGCGCCGAATCTTCTAGCAAAGGAGTGTCCCCACCTGCCGGCACAAAAGAAACGTCCCCAGGTGCCGGCACGAGAAAGACAGCGCTGCGGGAAACGATCCGCAGCGCTGTCTTTCTTTATGCAAATACGATCAAGTTATCCCTGTGTATCGCCGGCTTCTCTGCCAGATCTGCGAGCAGGCGGTTGCTGGCGATCTGGTCCTGGCGGCGACCGGCAGCAAGTTCCAGCACGTCCGAATCGGCCTCGGCGATACCGCGGGCGACGACCATACCGCTCGGATCGCACACATCGAGCACATCGCCCTCGGCAAACTGGCCATCGACCTCGCGAATACCCACCGCAAGCAAGGAAGAGCCACGGCTAACCAGCGCCTTCGCGGCGCCGTCATCAACCGTCACCGAGCCATGCGCCTTGTCGCCCAGTGCGATCCACAGCTTGCGGGGCGCGATGTCCAGACGCTCCGCCGGCGGATCGAACAGCGTGCCCACGCTCTCGCCGCGGGCGAGGCGCACGAGCGCATCGGGCTCCTCGCCCGAGCAAATCACGCTCTGAATGCCCGCCGTCATCAGGATGCGGCTCGCGCGGATCTTGGTAATCATGCCGCCCGTGCCCACCGATGTGGAAGAATCGCCCGCCGAGGCAATAATCTTGGCATCGATCTTATGCACGACAGGAACAAACTCGGCCGTGGGGTCCTCATGCGGATTGGCAGTATAGAGACCATCGATGTCCGAGAGCGTCACGCACAGATCGGCAGATACCAGGCAGCTCACGAGCGCCGCCAGTGTGTCGTTGTCGCCAAACTTGATCTCGTCGACGGTAACGGTGTCGTTCTCGTTGACGACCGGCACCACGCCCAGCTCCACCAGACGCAGCAGGGCGTCGCGCGCGTGCAGGTAGGACGTGCGACGCGCCGTGTCGTGACGCGTGAGCAGCACGAGCGAGGTGAGCAGGTCGCGCGCATGGAACTCCTCGTCGTAGGCCGACGAGATGATGCACTGACCAGCCGAGGCGCAGGCCTGCAGGCTCGGAAGGTCGCCGACCGGCTTGCGGTCGAAGCCCAACACGGGATAGCCACAGGCAATAGCGCCCGAGCTCACCACGACCAGACGCCAGCCGAGCTTGCGCAGCGCTGCGGCTTGATCGGCAAGTCCGCCGATAAAGGCGCGGTTGACCTTGCCATCGGCGCCCACCACCGTGGACGAACCGATCTTTACCACCATCGTTTTATAAGAAGTCGTCATACGTCAAACCAATCAACTGTTCAGCGAACGGCCGAGCTGGCGGCCAAGGGAGCGTGACTCGCCCCTACCGCCCAAGGAATCATTTTGCCCAGGGGAAAGCCGAGGCCGCGGCCATGTTCTTGCGCACGAGCTCGTCGCGCACCTGAGCCAGGCCCTGCTCCATGCCCACCACATAGGTCTGCGGGTACAGGAAGCGCTTGAAAGCTGCGTCCAGATGATCGAGCGCCCAAACACAGCGCTCGCGCGCGTCCTGGATGCTCTCACGCGGAGCCACTGCACTGCCATCGCGCACGATCGGCACCAGCAGCTCGCGATACTCAAGCTCCGACACGTCGGTCACCAGGGCGGCATCATTCACGGCCACGAGGGTATTGCCGCGCGCGGCGCCCTCCCCCACCAGATGGTCCTCGTCGTAGATCATGTCGCAGACCGGGCCGCCAAAGCCGTCGTAATAACGGCGCACGCGCTGCACGCCCGGGATCGTGCGCTTGTAGGGCTGCTCGGAGAGCTTGACCACCGGCGTCCATGGATCTGCCTCGCTCGCACGGCGGGCGGAAAGCTTGTACACGCCGCCCAGCGCCGGCTGGTCATAGCAGGTCGCGAGCTTGGTACCCACGCCAAAGCTGTCGATGGGCGCGCCCTGGTCGAGCAGCGACTGAATCGTATACTCGTCAAGATCGTTCGAAACCGAGATCCCCACATAGGGCAGGCCCTCGGCATCAAAACGGCCGCGAACATACTTGGAGAGCTTGGCGAGGTCGCCCGAGTCAATGCGAATAGCCGACAGGCGCTCGCCCACTGCCTCCATCTCCTTGGCAACCGTAATGGCATGCTCGCAGCCCTCGCGCACGTCATAGGTGTCGATGAGCAGCGTACAGTTCTTGGGGCTCGATTTGGCAAAGGCACGGAAGGCCTCGAGCTCGGAATCAAAGCTCATCACCCAGCTGTGCGCATGCGTGCCAAAGACGGGAATACCGTAGCGGCGGCCGGCGAGCACATTGGACGTAGAGGAGCAGCCGGCAACGTAGCTCGCGCGCGCAACGGCCAGGCCGCCATCGGGACCCTGGGCTCGGCGCAGGCCAAACTCCGCCACGGGGCGACCGTCAGCGGCGAGCACCACGCGCGCCGTCTTGGTGGCGACAAGCGTCTGAAACCCGACGATGTTGAGCAGCGCCGTCTCAAGCAGCTGGCACTCGAGCGCAGGACCGGTGACGCGCACCATGGGCTCGCGCGGAAAGACGAGCTCGCCCTCGGGGACGGCGTCGATATTTACATGCGCACGAAAATCGCGCAGGTAGTCGAGGAATCCAGACTTGAACATCGCACCGCCGGCAGGGGCCTGGAGCGAGGCGAGGTAGTCGATGTCCTCGGGCGTAAAGCGCAGATTCTCGACCAGCTCGGGCAGCTCGGCGGTGCCGCACATGACGGCATAGGCGCTGCCAAAGGGATGGTCGCGGTAAAACGCGGTAAAACAACCCTGCTCATTGGCCTTGCCGCTCTCCCACAGGCCCTGGGCCATAGTGAGCTCGTACAGATCGGTGAGCATTGCGATGTCGGTGGGATGAGAGATGTCGGTCAAAGCCATGGGGCGACCTTTCGGATGTGTGGTGCAGAATTTGAGGGTTGGACGAGAGCAGAGCATGCGGACATGACGCCCGATGCAAATCGGTTAGAGCAGGCCCATGCTGGTCAGGATCGTGTAGCCCATAAAGATGACAAACGCGATGAGGGCAAGGACAATGATGATTTTTTGAGCCGGCGCCATGCCAGGGATCTCGTTCTCGCCCATAGGTTCCTTGGAGGTAACCATGCGCTGGGCAAAGGTCATCTCGTCACGGCTCGGCTTGGGCTCGACGGACTTGAGACGAGCGGCCTTTTTAGGCTGAGGCTTGGGCGCGGCAGGTGCAGGCCTGTCTCTTATACACATCTGACGCTGCCGACGAAGCTACAA
>CABSMQ010000065.1:0-10969 GCA_902478965.1 uncultured Collinsella sp.
GGCGGGCACAGCGCCAGCGACACCACCCGCCACATCAAAGCGAGCGACATCGGCGGCGTCGGCGCGACCGGTCACAATGTCAAACGCCAGCTCTTCGGCCTGCGCATGCGTCTTGCCGACGGCCTCGGCGGCGGCGACAATCGCCAGCACGCGCTCATACTCGGTCGGAATGACCTTCACAAAGTGCTTGCTCATCGTCTCAAAGCTGTAGAGCAGCTTAATGCCGCGCGGACTCTGCGTCGCATCCACGTGCTCCTGAATGTGCTCGCGAATCTGCGCCAGCTCGCCGGCCGTCGGGGCTTTAAGCTCAACGCTCTCGTGGTTCACACGGGCATCGAGCGTGCCGTACTGGTCAAAGACATAGGCCACGCCACCCGTCATGCCGGCAGCGAAGTTCTGCCCGACCTCGCCCAGGATGAGCGCCAGGCCACCCGTCATGTACTCGCAGCCATGGTTGCCGCAGCCCTCGACCACCACGGTGGCACCGGAGTTGCGCACGCCAAAGCGCTGGCCGGCCAGACCGTTAATGAAGCCGCGGCCGCTCGTAGCGCCAAAGAACGCAACATTGCCCACGATGATGTTCTCGTCGAACTTGTAGGTCGCATGCGGGTTGGGGCGCACCGACACCTCGCCGCCCGAAAGGCCCTTGCCAAAGTAGTCGTTGGCGTCACCGCACACGTTGAGCGTAATGCCGCGTGGCAGGAACGCGCCAAAGCTCTGACCGGCCGAACCATCGCAATCGATGGTGATGGAGCCGGCGGGCAGGCCCTCGGGATGCGCCTTGGTCACCGCGTTGCCCAAGATGGTGCCCACGCAGCGGTTGACGTTGGCGATATCGGCGCGGAAGCGAATCGGACGCAGGTGCGCACGGGCATCGGCCGTATAGGGCACAAACAACGTGGAGTCGAGCGTCTTGTCGAGCTCGCTGTCCGCAGCCATCTGGGGCAGGAAGTGACGGCCGTCGGCACCCGGGATGTGGGCACCAAACTCACAGGTCGCGCTCGCCAGCACGGGCGACAGATCCAGCAGGTTAGCCTTGCGGTTGCCCGGGACCTCAATCTGGCGCAAGCACTCGGGATGGCCGACCATCTCGTCGACGGTGCGGAAGCCCAGGCTCGCCATGACCTCGCGCAGCTGCTCGGCAACAAAGAGCATAAAGTGCTCAACGTACTCGGGCTTGCCGCGGAAGCCGCGACGCAGGCGGCAGTTTTGCGTGGCGATGCCGGCCGGGCAGGTATCCTGCTGGCAGTCGCGCTGCATGAGGCAGCCCATGGAGATGAGCGGCATGGTCGCAAAGCCAAACTCCTCGGCACCCAGCAGGCAGGCGACGGCAACATCGGTGCCGTCCATGAGCTTGCCGTCGGCCTCGAGCACCACGCGCGAGCGCAGGCCGTTTTGCAGCAGCGTCTGCTGGGCCTCGGCAAGACCGAGCTCCAGCGGCAGACCGGCGTGCCAAATGGAATCGCGAGCAGCGGCACCCGAGCCGCCGTTGTGGCCGCTGATCAAAATCTTGTCGGCAGCGCCCTTGGCAACACCAGTGGCGATGGTGCCGACGCCGGCCTCGCTGACCAGCTTGACCGACACGCGCGCGCCAGGGTTGGCGTTCTTAAGGTCAAAGATCAGCTCTGCCAGGTCCTCGATGGAGTAGATGTCGTGGTGCGGCGGAGGCGAGATCAGGCCGATGCCGGGCGTGGACTGACGGACCTCGGCAATCCAGGGGTAGACCTTCTTGCCGGGCAGGTGGCCGCCCTCGCCGGGCTTGGCGCCCTGGGCCATCTTGATCTGAATCTCGAAGGCGCTGCACAGGTAGCGGCTCGTCACGCCAAATCGCGCACTTGCTACCTGCTTGATCGCGGAGTTCTTGGAGTCACCGTTAGCCAGCGGGGTCTCGCGGCGCGGGTCCTCGCCGCCCTCGCCGGAGTTGGAACGGCCATGCAGGCGGTTCATGGCGATGGCCATGCACTCGTGTGCTTCCTTGCTGATGGAGCCGTACGACATGGCGCCGGTGTTAAAGCGGCGGACGATGTTGAGCGCGGGCTCGACCTCGTCGAGTGCCACCGGAGTGCGGCCGCTGGCATCAAAGTCCAGCAGGTCGCGCAGGCGCACGGCACGGCCGGTGCGGTGCAGGCGGGCGCTGTACTCCTTAAAGGTGTCGTAGCTGTCCTCACGGCAGGCGGTCTGCAGCAAGTAGACAGTCTGCGGATCGATGAGGTGATCCTCGCCACCGAGCGGGCGCCACTTGGTCAGGCCCAACGTGGGCAGCTGATCGGGAGCCGGGCTCTTAAGGATAGCGAGCGCGGCGTCATAGCGCTCATTTTGCTCGCGTTCGACGTCCTCGACGCCCATACCGCCCACACGGCTCACCGTGCCGGCGAAGTACGCGTTGACGAACTCCGGCGTAAAGCCAACGGCCTCGAAGATCTGCGCGGAGTGGTAGCTCTGCACCGTGGAGATGCCCATCTTGGACATGATGGAGACGATGCCCGCCGTCGCGGCCTTGTTGTAATTGGCGATGCCCTGCTCGGCCGTCACGTCCAGGTCGCCGCGTGCCGCCAGATTGCGGATGCACGCATGCGCGTTGTACGGGTAGATGCCGCTTGCGGAGTAGCCCACCAGCGCCGCAAAGTCGTGCGGAGACACGGCATCGCCGCACTCCACCACGATATCGGCAAAGGTGCGCACGCCGGCACGGATCAGGTGGTTGTGCACGCAGCCCACGGCGAGCAGCGACGGCACGGGTACCTCGCCCGCAGCGGCACGGTCGCTCAGCACCACGATGTTCACGCCATCGCGAACCGCAGCCTCGACGTCTTCGGCAAGCTGCTTGAGCGCAGCCTGCAGCGCGCCCTCACCCGCGTCGCGGCGGTACACGGCACGGAACCGGCGGGTCTTAAAGCCAACACGGTCGATGGCACAGATACGCTCGAACTCTTCCTCGTTGAGCAACGGGCGCTCCAAGCGCACCAGCTGACAGGCCGTACGGGAGTCCTCGAGCAGGTTGCCGTGGTTGCCCAGGTAGAGCGTGGTCGAGGTGACCATATGCTCGCGCAGGGCGTCGATCGGCGGGTTCGTGACCTGGGCGAACAACTGATAGAAGTAGTCAAAGAACGAGCGCGTCTTTTTGGACAGGCAGGCCAGCGGCGCGTCGATGCCCATCGAGGCGAGCGGGGCCTTACCCTGCTGGGCCATGGGACGCACGACCTCGTCGACGTCATCCCAGTGGTAGCCGAGCTTGGCCATTCGCACGGCGGCGGACACCTCGGCGTCCTCGGCGGGCGCTGCCGCAACGGGCTCATCGAGCGCGTCAACGGTCAGCGTCTCCTCGGCAATCCAGTCGCGGTAGGGCTTTTCCTTGGCATAGCGGGCACGCAGCTCGTCGTTGTAGATGACGCGCCCGCGGGCAAAATCGACCTCGAGCATCTGGCCCGGTCCCAGACAGCCGCTCGTCAGGATGTTCTCGGGGCTCACCTCGATGGTGCCCACCTCGCTTGCCAGCATAAAGCGGCCGTCGCGCGTCACATAGTAGCGGGCGGGACGCAGGCCGTTGCGGTCGAGGGCAGCGCCCAGCGTGCGACCGTCGGTAAAGGCGATGGCCGCCGGGCCATCCCACGGCTCCATGAGCATGGACTGGTAAGCGTCGTAGGCGCGGCGCTCCTCACTCAGGCTGTCGTTGTGGTCCCACGGCTCAGGCAGCAACATGGACGCGGCACGCGTAAGCGGGCGACCGTTCATGACCAAAAACTCAAGCACATTGTCCAGAATCGCGGAATCGGAGCCCTCGCGGTTGATGATGGGCATCACACGCTCAAGATCGTGCTGCAGCACGGGGCTGTACAGGTTGGGTTCGCGGGCGCGAATCCAGTTGACGTTGCCCTTGAGGGTGTTGATCTCGCCGTTATGGATGATAAAACGGTTGGGGTGCGCGCGCTCCCAGCTGGGTGTAGTGTTGGTGGAGTAGCGCGAGTGGACGAGCGCCACGGCCGTTTTGACGGCGGCGTCGTTGAGATCGGTGAAGAAGCGGCGCATCTGCGTGGCGACCAGCATGCCCTTGTACACGATGGTGCGAGAGCTCATGGAACACACGTAGAAGATCTTGTCGCGCAGGGCGAACTCGGCGTCGGCCTTTTTCTCGATGGTGCGGCGGCACACGTACAGGCGGCGCTCGAAGGCGTCGCCGGCGGGCGTGTCGTCCGGACGGCCCAGGAAAGCCTGCAAGATGGTGGGCATGCAGGCGCGGGCTGTCTCGCCCAGGTCGTGCGGGTCGACCGGCACCTCGCGCCAAAAGAGCAGCGGCACGCCGGCCTCGGCGCAGCCCTCCTCAAACACGCGACGGGCATCCTCTACGCCCTTGTCGTCCTGCGGGAAGAACAGCATGGCCACGCCATAGTCGCCCTCTGCCGGCAGAATCTGGCCGCACTTTTGAGCCTCTTTGCGGAAAAAGTGATGCGGAACCTGAAACAGGATGCCGGCGCCGTCGCCGGTGTTCTTCTCGAGTCCCGTGCCGCCGCGGTGCTCCAAGTTGACCAGAATGGACAGTGCATCGTCCAGAATCTGGTGATGGCGCTCGCCGTTGATATCGGCAAGCGCGCCGATGCCACACGCATCGTGATCGAATTCGGGGCGATAAAGGCCCTGCTGCTGAGCGGAATCTGCCTGCATCGCGATCCTCCCCTAGATATTAGACAGTCAGTTGAATAGGCATACTAGGAGCATCGCCGGCCCGTTGTGTTTCCCGCCCGTTTCGAAACAATCGCGTAACGCACGCCCTACGAGTGGACACCGCCGACCTCAAGACGACAACAAGGGCCCCAAGTTCGACCTGTAAACTCACCGCTTCAAACATCTCAATCTGTAACAGTAAGACCCAATTTCCATCCCTAGTTGTTACAGATCAAGACATTTCGGTAATCCCCTTTCACCATCCTATTCAAATACAACAATTTTGTTAGTCTTGGTTAACTTTTTAGCATAAAACGGGTATCCTTTGCGGCGTCAAACAAACGGCACGCAGGAGCTCACCATGCTCAACCATCTCAAACAACACTTTGGCTCGCACCGCACCGGAGGCCACGGAGGTCTGGATATCGCCCGGCATATCGGCCCCGGGCTGTTCGTGACCGTCGGCTTTATCGATCCGGGCAACTGGGCCTCCAACATGGCCGCCGGCTCGCAGTTTGGCTACGCGCTGCTGTGGATCGTCACGCTGTCCACGATCATGCTCATCGTGCTGCAGCACAACGCGGCGCACTTGGGCATCGCCACGGGCACCTGTCTTGCCGAGGCCACGACACGCTACCTCCTCCGCATCGTGGGACGCGCGGTACTCGCCAGCGCCTATCTCGTGACCATCGCCACCGCCATGGCCGAAGTCCTGGGTGGCGCGATTGCCCTTCAAATGCTCTTTGGGCTGCCCGTGCGCGCGGGCTGCGTCATCGTGGCGGCAGTATCGATGGCAATGCTCATGACAAGCTCCTACAAACGCGCCGAACGCTGGATCATCGCCTTCGTGGGCGTGGTAGGACTCTCGTTTTTGGCCGAGCTTGCACTAGTCAAGGTCGACTGGCCGCAAGCCGCCGCAAGCTGGATCACACCTAGTATGCCCACCGGCTCGGCCGCGATTATCGTAAGTGTCCTAGGCGCGGTCGTTATGCCCCACAACCTCTTCCTGCACTCCGAGGTCATCCAATCCATGCACTTCGAAGGCCAAGGCGAGCAGGTTATCGAGGAACGTCTGCGCTACGAGCTCTTCGACACGCTCTTTTCGATGGGCGTGGGCTGGGCGATCAACTCGGCCATGGTCATCCTGGCCGCAACGACCTTCTTTGCGCATGGCATTGTCGTAGACGACCTCGCCGTCGCAGCGGACACGCTCTCCCCCATTCTGGGCCCGGCAAGCTCGACCATCTTTGCGGTGGCACTGCTGTTTGCGGGCCTCTCGAGTAGTGTGACGGCAGGCATGGCGGCAGGCACCATCACCGCGGGCATGTTCGACGAGGAATACGACATCCACGACCGACATTCCTCGATCGGGGTGGCGGCCTGTTTCGCCGGCGCAGTGGCGGCGTGTCTGGTCGTCCCAAATCCTTTTGAAGGTCTCATCTGGAGTCAGGCACTGCTGTCGCTTCAGCTGCCGATCACGGTTTTCGTGCTTATACGGCTCACCAGCTCACGCCGCGTCATGGGCAAATACGCCAACTCGCGCCCGCTCAACGCGTTGCTCGTAGGGATCGGTGCCATCGTGACGATTCTCGACATCGTGCTGCTAACGGGGATGTAATTGGGATGGCGTGACTGTCCAGATATAACGTCTCAATCTGTAACACGTAAGGCCGTTTTAAACCGTCAGATAAATCAAAAGGGTCCCGGCCGGAATATCCAGCCGGGACCCTTGGACAGAGCTCTGTATGGCTAATCGCCGTGTGTCTACGAGCTACTCCTCGACAAGCTCAAACTGATCGGGACCAACGCCGCACACCGGACACACGTAATCCTCGGGCAGCTCGGGCGTGTCGACCTCAACCTCGTAACCGCAAACGGTGCACACGAACTTATACGTCTTCTTCTCCTCAGCCATGATGTTCTCCTCTCGAACGTGACTGCTGGTGTACTTACTTATTAGTATATATTCTCAATAACATAATGCAAGTATTTTTAGAACATTTCTAGCCTTGATACGACGAGGCTTTGGGCGGCGTCTTGCCCTTTAGCACCTTGTGATAGTAGTCGTACGTCAGCGGCGTCTCGTCGCTCAGGCGCTCGGCATCCTCGACCTCGCCAATAAACAGCAGATGCGTGCCCACATCCACAGTGTCGATCAAACGGCAGCTAAACAGGGCCGCCGCGTGCTCGGGCACATAGGGCATGCCTAGAGCCGTCTCGCGGGTCTCGTATTTGGCAAACTTGTCATAATCGCTGCTGGTGCGGAACCCAAAGTTACCGATGTAGAGCATGTCGGCGGTCTGATCGATCACGGTCAGCGCGAACGCTTTGGCCGATGCGATGACGCCCGAGGTGACATTGTCCTTGTTCACGGCAACCGAAATACGCGGCGGCATGGACGTCACCTGCACCGCAGTGTTGATGACGCAGCCGGCGCGCAACCCGTCTGCCGCAGCGCTCACCACGTACAGACCGCTCGGCATGGTAAAGAACGCAGTTTTGTCCATAACGATCACTCCCCTAACTCGGGTTGGAACCTCATGAATGTATGTACCCACAAAAAAGGCGGCACCCATAACGGACGCCGCCTTTGAGACATATGTGTCAGAACAGTAAGGGAGATGAGACGCCCGCAGTTGCGGTGAAATAGGGACTGAATAGCCCCTCAAACAGGCAAAACAGTCCGTATTCCACCGCAACTTATGCAGAGTGCCTAACGGTTGCGCTCCTTAAGGGCGCGGTCGATCTCGCGTTGGACATCACGCTTGGCCATGTCCTCGCGCTTGTCGTAGAGCTTCTTGCCGCGACCCAGACCCAGCAGCAGCTTTACGCGGCCGTCGGTATTAAAGTAGAGCTCCAACGGAACCAGCGCATAACCACGGTTGCGAAGTTTGCCGTCAAGAAAGTCGATCTCCTTGCGGTGCAGCAGCAGACGACGCCGACGGTCGGGATCGCGATTCCACACGCCACCATGGCTATAAGGGTGGATATGCAGTCCGACGAGCCAGCACTCGCCGCCACGAATCAGCGCAAAAGTGTCAGTGACCTGACAGGCGCGCTCGCGAATCGACTTGACCTCGGTGCCGCTCAGCTCAATACCGCACTCAAACGTCTCATCGATAAAGTACTCGTGATGTGCCGAGCGATTCTTGGAAATGAGTTTGCGCTCGCGCTTACTGGGCATCGCCGGCCTCCTTGGCTCCATCGGTTCCCTTGTCGGCACCCGCGCGCTTTGCCTTGCGCTCGGCATTGAGCTCGGCATCGCTCTCGCGCACCAGTTTGATAATCGCCGCGCAGGCCTCCTCGCCCACCAAGTCGCGAGCACGTACCGTCAGGCGCGTCGCCTCCTGCTTGTCGCCGTCGCTTGCAGCATCGGTCGCGCACATAATCAGGCAGATGGCAATCTCGGCCGAAGGCGAGGTCGGCACGCCTTGCAGGGCCAATTCACCCATCACGTGGTCGTCGCTCTCATCAGCGGCATCCGGATAGGTGGTATGGATCTTGTTGAGCAGGCGCGTCGTATGCGCATCGTTGGGCGCCAGGCGCAGCGCCAGACGCGCGCAGCCCACGGCAGCCGAAACGTTCTCGGTCTCGGGCTCCAAGAAGTACTGGCCTAGATTGGCGTAAGCGCGGGCGGCGCACTTGCCATCGCTTGCACGCTCCAGCACCGAGAACGAGAGCGATGCCCATTCCTGCTTGTCCTCGAGTGCGCGGAACAGCTCGGCCAAATCCAAGCGATAGTTGCAGTTCATGGGGTCCCAACGCACAGCCTGCATCAGGGCATTACGAGCGCTCACATAATCCTGCTGGCGAATGTAGGCAAAAGCCATATCAGAGTACAGGCGGTCAAACGGCACCTCGACCTGCACGAGCTCGCGCGGATCCTTCTCCACGCGGCGATAGGCCAAGCGCTCAAACTTGCTATCGAAGCTAAAGTATTGGCGCTTCTCCTCCGTCTTGCACTCAGCGTCGATATACTCCTCGGCGAGCTCCACCAGACGCTCCAGCAGCGGCGTCGCCGTAGCCAGGTCGCCCTGCGCCAGATAGTTCTCGGCATACGTGATGTCTTGCAAGCTGATGGGCAGATCCATGGCTACTCCTCGATCTGAGCGAAACACGGCAGGCGCCGTATATACGGTCAATACACAAAACCCGGGTCTCTTACGAGGCCCGGGCGTTCAATTTTGGTAGCCCGTACCAGATTCGAACTGGTGATCTCCGCCTTGAGAGGGCGGCGTCCTAAACCGCTAGACGAACGGGCCATATGTAGCAAATGCAATGGCTGGGATGGAGGGAGTCGAACCCCCATTGACGGAACCAGAATCCGCTGTCCTGCCATTAGACGACATCCCAATGACTGCATCGCTGCGCTCGGCTGTGCCTTTGCGCAAGAAAGAAATATACGGGAAGTCTCGCCGTGACGCAAGCCCCAATTTTGACTTTTTTGAAATTCAGTCAAATTGGCCTAATTTAGTCCAACCCGTGAAGGACCTGTGAAGCCGACCGCTGTACACGAAGGGCAAAACGCCGCGAGCGGTAGCCGTCAACCGTTGGCAGATTCTACCGTGAAAACGATAGCACCAGGCAACACAATCGAAGTATCAATGATCGCGTAGATATCGAGGCGCCATGGACGAAGAGCTTGATTACCTATGGGAGACCCTGGGCCTTGAGATCACTGCCGACCTTTGGCCCGAACGGGACAAAATCCATCCCACACTGCGCCCCGCCATTACTGTGGTGCAGGCAAAATACCGCCGTGCATCCTTTTTGATCATGCGGATGTCATGGCACGCGGGACTCCCCGACCTTAAGCGAATCCAGGCAAGCCTCGTCGAGTTGTCCGGCATGCCAACCGTCATATCCGAGGCGCACCTGGAGCAGCGCCAGCGCGAGCGACTGCAACAGCAGCGGATTCCCTTTATCTGCCCCGGCGTTCAGGCATATCTGCCCTTTATGGACGAGGAGTACTGGAGCGGCAAGCCTAACAAACACGTAAAGGTCTACGATCCGCACGAATGGGCACAGCTGGCGGACTGACTGAGGCAGGCCCGCCGGCGGAAAGTGCGCCCCAGATTTCAAGCTCAGGAAACCGTGTCCCACAATCGAAGCTCAGAATGGGACGTGCTTTCCGCAACCGGCCACTTTGGGAAAGCGCATCCCATTCTGGAAGCGAATTCCGGGTCGCACTTTCCGCAGCCGCTACAGCAACGCCTCGGCCCAAGCCGATTCCCTAAAGCCGGGAATCACAAAGTCGTCGCCCACCAGCAGCGGACGCTTGACCAGCATGCCGTCGGTCGCCAGCAGCTCGTAGCACTCCCGATCCGTCATGCCCGCATCCAGACGCGCCTTCAGGCCCAGCTCTCGATATTTCATGCCCGACGAATTAAAGAAACGCCGCACCGGCAGCCCCGAACGAGCAATCCAGGTCGCAAGCTCATCAGCCGTGGGATTGTCCAAAACGATATCGCGGTCGATATACTCAACCCCATGTTCGTCCAGCCATGCCTTGGCCTTCTTACAGGTCGAGCACTTGGGATATTCAACAAACAGTACGGTCATGGGAATCCTCCGAATATAGATCGGCCAACGCAGGCACACGCCACACGAGGCGCCTTCGTATGATGGGCCAATTGTAGCCCACGGGTCACACGCTAAACGAACCGTACCCCGAATCCGCGTTTGATGAACGGCAGCAGCTCCATTGCCTCGGGCGTGATATGGCCCGCAACGTTCATGCGCTCGTCATCGGGAAGATCGACCCGCGCAATCTCAAGCTCGCCTTCGTAGCGCCCATATCCGCTATTGCTCACAGCGATCGACCCCGCCTTTCGCGGCAGGCCGGCTCCGGCATCCGTCGGCACGGAATCCGGCTTATGCGTCGTACGTGACTCCTGAGACCTAAAGATGAGGACGCTCGAGTCGGGCCGGTCGTGATGAATCTGCCCGCGCACATAGGCATAACCGGGCTCAAGCTCGCATTGCAGGTCCACGTATCCGGCGGAAACTTGAGCAAACTGCGCCCAGCCCGCATCGGATAGATCGGGGTCGCCGACCAACACAATGTCGCAATCGGCGCCATGTGCAAGCTCAAGCATATTGAGAGCAACCTTTGACGCGCGACCGCGCTGCGCCTCGACCGTCGGCAGTCCCTCGAAAACCGGCCCGCGAACGTTAGCATCACCCGGCACAAAAGCCATGATTTCGAATCCAAGCGCCGCAAGACGAAGATTCGTCCGAGCAACATCTTCAAGAGCTAAACCGGTATAAGGCCTGTCTCTTATACACATCTGACGCTGCCGACGAAGCT